>NZ_LZPJ01000066.1:0-14371 GCF_001729365.1 Acinetobacter sp. YK3 | reverse complement strand
CATTTTGATATTTACTATTAGCAAATTGATAAAAAATAATTCATTTTAATCATTATAACGAATTTTGTGAATCAATTTGATTCTTAATAATAATCTTATACAAAACCCCAAGCATTTTTGATTCAGTGAAAAGAAACACAGTGCGTATTAGGGAGGATGGGGTAGGACACCCTGAAAAAAAGGGAATCTGTGAATAACAGGGACAATTGATTAATTAAGGAATAGATGATGTCTTTATCATATGCGGCTCAAAACGGTAGTGCTTGGCAAACTTTTCTTACTCAAGTTGACCGGGTAGCACCTTATCTGGATGCCGACCTCAGCAACTTTGTCAACACATTGAAAACCCCAAAACGTACCTTGATTGTTGATGTTCCAATCGTGATGGACGATGGTTCAATCCGTCATTTTGAAGGCTATCGTGTACAACACAACTTATCACGTGGCCCGGGTAAAGGCGGTATTCGTTATCACCAAGATGTTGAATTAAATGAAGTTATGGCATTGTCTGCATGGATGACCATTAAAACGGCTGTATTGAATCTGCCGTTCGGTGGTGCTAAAGGCGGTATCCGTGTAAATCCAAAAGAATTGTCACCACGTGAATTAGAGCGTTTAACCCGCCGTTTTACCAGTGAAATCAGTCCAATTATCGGTCCACAAATTGATATTCCTGCACCAGATGTTGGTACCAATGCCAACATTATGGGCTGGATGATGGACACCTACTCAAGTATCAAAGGCCATACGGTCACAGGTGTGGTAACCGGTAAACCCGTTCATTTAGGTGGTTCATTGGGCCGTGTTCGTGCCACAGGTCGCGGTGTATTCGTGACCGGTATGCAGGTTGCAGAACGTATCAAGTTACCAGTTGAAGGTAGTAAAGTTGCTGTACAGGGCTTTGGTAACGTGGGTAATGAAGCTGCCTATCTGTTCAGTCATGCAGGCGCAAAAATTGTTACGGTACAAGATCATACCGGCACCATTTTCAATGCAGAAGGCTTGGATGTTAAAGCACTGCAAAAACATGTCGTTGAAACTGGCGGTGTGAAGGGCTTCGCCGATTCAACTGTGATTTCAGATGAAGAGTTCTGGACGGTGGATATGGATATTCTGATTCCAGCAGCACTGGAAGGTCAGATCACGGTTGAACGTGCACAAAAACTAAAAGCCAAAATCGTACTTGAAGGTGCGAATGGTCCAACTTATCCAGAAGCGGATGATGTCTTTGTTAGTCGTGATATTACCGTTGTACCAGATGTGATCTGTAATGCGGGTGGTGTAACCGTCAGTTATTTTGAATGGGTTCAAGATATGGCGAGTTATTTCTGGAGCGAAGACGAGATCAATGAACGTCTGGATAAATTAATGATTCAAGCGATTGGTGATGTCTGGAATACCGCAGCACAGAAAGAATGCAGTTTGCGTACCGCAGCTTATATTCTGGCATGTGAACGTATCCTGAAAGCGCGTAAAGAACGCGGTATTTTCCCGGGCTAATCCATCCCTTAAAAATTAGAGTAAAGGGCTTGTTGTGCATTCAACAGGTCTGAAGATTAAAAACAGGAAGTGAGTAAATAAAATGAGCGAAGTCGCAATTACACGTAGCAATTTTAATGATTGGATGGTTCCAGTTTTTGCCCCAGCAAATTTCATTTTAGTACGTGGTGAAGGTTCTCGTCTGTGGGATCAAAACGATAAAGAATATATTGATTTCGCTGGTGGGATCGCGGTAAACGCTTTAGGTCATGCACATCCTGTGGCAGTAAAAGCCTTAACTGAACAAGCTCAAAAGCTGTGGCATATTGGTAATGGTTATACCAACGAGCCAGTATTACGCCTTGCAAAACAATTGGTCGACAGCACTTTTGCGGACAAAGTGTTTTTCTGTAACTCTGGCGCAGAAGCCAATGAAGCGGCGTTGAAACTGGCACGTAAAGTTGGTTTGCTCAGTGGCAATGTAAACAAGAACCAGATTGTTGCTTTTAAAAATGCTTTCCACGGTCGTACTTTATTTACCGTAACAGCGGGTGGTCAGCCAAAATATTCTCAAGACTTTGCACCATTACCAGGTGGCATTGAACATACGGCATTTAATGACCTTGAAGCAGCAAAAGCAGCGATCACTGAAAATACTTGTGCCGTGATTGTTGAACCGATCCAAGGTGAAGGTGGTGTTCTGCCAGCAGATATCGAATTCCTGAAAGGCTTACGCGCACTGTGTGATGAAAAAGGTGCGGTACTGATTTTTGATGAAGTACAAACTGGTGTCGGCCGTACAGGTTCATTGTATGCCTATATGAATACGGGCGTAACGCCTGACATTTTGACCACAGCGAAAGCATTGGGTGGTGGTTTCCCGATTGGTGCAATGATCACCACAGATCATTATGCCAACATGTATGCTGTAGGTGATCACGGCACAACTTATGGTGGTAACCCATTGGCTTGTGCGGTTGCTGGCGCGGTATTTGAATTTATTAATACACCTGAAGTGTTAGATGGTGTAAAACAGCGTCATCAATATTTCATTGATGCTTTAAATAAAATCAATGCGGAATATGGCTTATTCAAAGAAATTCGCGGTCAAGGGTTATTAATCGGCTGTGTACTTAAAGATGAATATGCAGGTAAAGCCAAAAATATTGTGACCTTAGCGGGTGAAGAAGGTTTGCTTGCTCTGGTTGCGGGTACAGATGTGGTTCGCTTCACACCATCATTGATCATTCCTCAACAGGATATTGATGAAGGTCTAAATCGTTTTGTTCGTGCATTAGCACGCCTCTAAGTCTGCTGTGAGCATCTAACCATGATGATTGTTAGACATGCAGCGCATCGGGACTTAGATGATATTTATCGTTTAGCGCAACGAGCGGGGGAGTCTGGCATTGGCCTGACTTCCTTACCACAAAATAGAGACATTCTGGCTGAACGTATTACACGCACCACACGCACTTTAGCGGGGCTAACCGAAAAGTGTGAGGCAAGTTATCTGTTTGTACTGGAAGACACTAGCACGCACAAAATTGTGGGTGTGAGTGCAATTGAAGTTGCAGTTGGACTGAACGAACCTTTCTACAACTTTCGTGTGGCAAAACAGGTGCACGCCTCTAAAGCCTTAAATGTGTATAAGACTTTAGACACCTTGTTTTTAAGTAATGATCATACGGGTTGTAGCGAACTCTGCACCTTATTCCTTGATCCTGAATATCGTAAAAACCAAAACGGCAAATTTTTATCCAAAGTCCGTTTTCTGTTTATTGCTGCCTTCCGTTCTTTTTTTGAAGAACGACTGATTGCAGAAATGCGTGGTTTCTCTGACCAGAATGGACGGTCACCCTTTTGGGATTCACTCGGTTATCTGTTTTTCAATATGGATTTTGCCGCAGCGGATTATCTCAGTGGTGTCGGGCAAAAAGCTTTTATCGCAGAGTTGATGCCAAGATTTCCAGTCTATGTTGACTTGCTGTCTTCCGAGGCGCGTGAGGTGATTGCAGAAGTACATCCACATACGCTGCCAGCGGCAAAAGTGTTGATGTCTGAAGGTCTTAAATATCAGGGTCATGTCGATATTTTTGATGCGGGACCAACACTGGAAGCCAATACTGCCGAATTACGGGCGGTGACGGAGAGCCGTTTGCTCAAAGTCAAACTTACTGAGAAGGTTGAAAGTACCGAGACGCATTTTTTGGTTGCCAATGACCAATATAAAGATTACGCCGTGTTGCTGATCAATAACAAAGTCGATGAAAGCGAGACTTTATATTTAACAGCAGCACAAGCACAGGCACTGAATATTGCTGAACACGATGAAGTACGCGTTTTAGCATTAGAAAAAATGGAGAAGAACTAATGTCACAAGGTGCATTATTAATTGATGGTGCTTGGATTCAAGGACAAGGGACTGCATTCGCTAAATCAAATCCAGTGAGCAATGCACAAATTTGGGCAGGGCATGAAGCAACTCAGGCCGATGTCGAACAGGCGTGTCAGGCAGCGCGTCAGGCATTCCCAGCTTGGGCACGCTTAGCTTTAGAAGAGCGTATTGCAATTATTGAGCGTTTTGCGGGTTTATTGGAACAAAATAAAACCCAATTGGCTGAAGTGATTAGTCAGGAAACCAGTAAACCGCTTTGGGAAACTTTAACCGAAGTACAGTCGATGATTGGTAAAGTGGCGATTTCGATTCGTGCTTATCATCAACGTACAGGGTTTAGCGAAACTGAAATGCCAGATGGGGTGGCTTCGTTACGTCATCGTCCACATGGCGTTCTCGCTGTATTTGGTCCGTATAACTTCCCTGGTCATTTGCCAAATGGTCATATTGTTCCTGCACTTATCGCAGGTAATACAGTGGTGTTTAAACCAAGTGAACTCACGCCTTGGACAGCGGAAGAAACTGCAAAATTATGGCAACAGGCAGGTCTACCGAAGGGTGTACTGAATATCGTACAAGGTGGACGCAGCACAGGTGAAGCACTCGCTGCAGCTGAGCAGATTGACGGTTTATTGTTCACTGGCAGTGCCAATACGGGTTATCACTTGCATAAACAAATGGCAGGTGCACCTGAAAAAATCCTCGCTTTGGAAATGGGCGGCAATAATGCCCTGATCATTGATGAAGCAACCGATATTGATGCGGTAGTGAATTTAGCTATCCAGTCGGCCTTTGTTTCTGCGGGACAACGTTGTACTTGTGCACGCCGTATTATTGTTAAACAGGGTGCCAATGGTGATGCTTTCATTCAACGTTTTGTTGAAGTCGCGAAGAACTTAGTCGTAGGAAGCTGGAATGCTGAACCGCAACCGTTTATGGGTGGTGTCATCTCTGCACATGCCGCGGAACAGATGTTGGCAGCACAAAGCAAGCTCATTGCTCTAGGTGCAAAACCATTGTTGGAAATGACACGTCCACAAGCAGACAGTTCATTGCTTACGGCGGGTATTTTAGATGTCACTGAAGTGGCCGATATTCCTGATGATGAATACTTTGGTCCATTGACCACGATTTATCGCTATAACAGCTTCGATGAAGCCTTAAACATTGCCAACAATACCCGCTTTGGTTTGGCGGTGGGTCTGGTGTCACCTGATCGCAATTTATTTGAGCGTGTGTTGATTGAAGCGCGAGCAGGCATTGTGAACTGGAATAAACCATTAACAGGTGCATCAAGCGCGGCACCATTTGGTGGGGTTGGGGCATCAGGTAATCACCGTGCCAGTGCGTTCTATGCAGCAGACTATAGCGCATGGCCAATGGCGTCACTGGAAAGTGATAGCGTTACTTTACCTTCAAAATTATCACCGGGCATTATGCTGTAAGTCGGCTCGTATAGGGACACAGGGAGAGAAAAATGTCAGGTTATGAAATTAATTTTGATGGTTTAGTGGGGCCGACCCATCATTATGCAGGCTTATCGTATGGTAATGTCGCATCGACCAAAAACCGTAATAATGCGTCAAATCCTAAATTAGCTGCAAAGCAGGGCTTAAAGAAAATGAAAGCGCTTGCGGATTTAGGACTCAAGCAAGGTGTCTTTGCACCACAAGAACGTCCGCATGTGCCAACACTGCGCCGTTTGGGTTTTACGGGCAGTGATATTGATGTCATTACCCAAGCCATGCGTACTGCACCAGCACTATTGTCATCGCTCAGTTCAGCATCATCAATGTGGACTGCGAACTCATGTACGGTGTCGCCATCGACAGATAGCGCGGATGGTCGCATGCATTTTACTGCAGCAAACCTGAATAATAAGTTCCATCGATCAATTGAGCATCATACGACCACACGTATTCTTCAAGCCATGTTCAAGAATGATGTATATTTCGCGCACCATGAAGCATTGCCTGAAGCGGCACTGTTCGGTGATGAAGGTGCAGCCAATCATAACCGACTCGGTGGTGCTTATGATCAGGCTGGTGTACAGGTCTTTGTTTATGGTCAGCAACAGCTCGGTGGAACTGTCGCACCGCAAAAATTTCCTGCACGTCAAACCCGTGAAGCGAGTGAAGCGATTGCACGTTTACATCGTCTAGATGCGAAACGCACGGTGTTCATTCAGCAAAATCCAGATGTGATTGATCAGGGCGTATTCCATAACGATGTGATCGCCGTGAGTAATCAACAGGTCTTGTTCCATCATCAGCAGGCCTTTTTAAATCAGGCCGATGCATTGCATGAAATCCGTCAAAAAATGGCGGGAATCGGGCAAGAGTTTGTATCGATTGAAGTGCCTGAAAGTCGTGTCAGTGTAGATGATGCGGTATCGACTTACTTGTTTAATAGCCAGATTCTGACCCGCGCGGATGGGGGCATGAGCATTGTGGTACCAGAAGAATCACGTCAAAACAAAGCGGTGTGGGACTATTTGAGTGACATGATTCAAATGGGCACGCCAATTGATGACATCAAGGTATTTGATCTGCGTGAAAGCATGCGTAATGGCGGTGGCCCTGCATGTTTACGTTTACGTGTAGCGGTGAATGACGCTGAACTGGCTGCGGTCAATCAAAACCTGTTTATGAATGATGCATTGTTCAAAACCTTAAATCAGTGGGTGGATCAGCATTATCGTGATGAATTAACGCAGGACGATTTGGCCGATCCAAACTTATTGATCGAGAGTCGTACCGCGCTGGATGAACTCACGAAGATTTTAGGCTTAGGTTCGGTTTATCACTTCCAGAGATAAACATTCAATAACGGCTTTTAAGGATGAAAGTACATGGTTGATCTACTCGCATTGACTTTGGCGCAACAGACACCTGAGCAAACGCAAGGTGAAACGGCTGGATTTACATGGCAGTGGCTGGGTGAAGGGCTATTGCAATGTGCGCCAAAAACAACTTATAGAAAAACCATTGTGCTTTCTGCTGGTATTCATGGCAATGAAACTGCACCGATCGAATTGTTGGCCCATCTCATTCAGGATTCGTTTGCTGGACAGCTGGGTTTAGCAGTTCGTGTGCTTTTTGTATTGGGGAATCCCGCTGCGATTCGACAAGGGGTTCGCTATCTTGAAAATGATATGAATCGCATGTTCTGCGGTGCTTATCAGAATTTAACTCAGGATCAGGAAACCGAGCGGGCTGCACAATTAGAGCAGGTGGTTGCGGATTTCTTTGAACAAGATCATGTTGATGCACAACGTTATCACTATGATTTACATACTGCCATTCGTGCTTCGTTATTGCCTGTCTTTGCCTTATTTCCCTATCAGACACGACCTTATGATGATTTCCTGATCCAAAGTTTAAATGCTGCCAATCTGGATGCTTTGGTTTATCACAATGCGGCTGGAAAAACCTTTACCCATTTCACCACTGAACGTCTTCAGGCAGCGAGCAGTACGCTGGAATTAGGCAAGGCCAAACCTTTTGGTGAAAATGACTTAGCCGAGTTCGCCAGTACTGACCAGATGTTGCGTGCCGTACTTTCAGATCAGGCTTTACCGATTAGACAGAAACCTGACATTCGCCAGTTTAAGGTGGTGGATTCTATTTTAAAGCAAAGTGATGACTTTCAACTGAATCTGAGCGCCGATGCACCTAATTTTTCTACCTTTCAGCAAGGCGAGGAAATTGCGACGCAGCAAGCAGGAAATTATGTCGCGCATGATCAGCAAGTCTGGATTTTATTCCCGAATCCCAATGTAAAAATAGGGCTTCGAGCTGGATTGATATTAAAAGAAATGAAATAAGACATCGCCAATGAAGCGGTGAGATGTCGTTATGGAATGGTAATACATGGAGTTTGAATATGGATGTTCAGTAGAACAAAACGCGTCAAGGAATATCGTCTAGATATCCGTTTTTATGAATCAAAAACAGCAAGGACAGGTTGTCATAAGAATACAGTTGGAGTGACCGTGTATGAGTAACAATAACGAAAAGACATTTCCATCAGGCCAAGCCCTGAGTGGACAATATGTACCACAGCAGGATGTCGCCAGTTTATCGGGTACTTCAAGCGCAGAGATTGAAGTGGGTAAACCATTGAAACGTGCCATGACCAAGCGTCATCTGGTGATGATTTCATTGGGTGGTGCAATTGGAACAGGGCTGTTTTTGGGCTCGGGTGATGTCATTTCTCAGGCTGGTCCAGTTGGTGCGATTCTCTCTTACCTGCTGGGTGGCGTGATTGCTTACATGGTGATGCTGTGTTTGGGTGAACTTGCAGTACAAATGCCAGTGTCGGGTTCTTTTGGTGAATATGCCAGAACTTATATTGGCCCAGGTACGGGTTATATGATCACATGGTTGTACTGGCTCACATGGACGGCAACGCTAGGCACCGAATTTACCGCTGCCGCTTTATTGATGCAGGAATGGTTTCCTTCTATTTCCATGTGGACGTGGACATTATTATTTGCAGGGCTGGTTTTTACCCTGAATGTCAGTTCTACGCGGCTATTTGCAGAGTCTGAATTCTGGTTGTCTTTGGTCAAGGTCTTGACCATTATCTGTTTTATTGGATTGGGTTTAGCCGCCATTTTTGGCCTGATTTCCTATCATGGGCATGAGTCAGCACCATTGTTTAGTAAATTGACAGAACATGGCTGGTTCCCAAATGGTATTTTCCCGATTTTTGCGACCATGTTGATTGTAAACTTCGCATTCTCTGGGACAGAGTTGATTGGTGTTGCGGCTGGTGAGGCAGAAGAGCCAGCGAAGACTGTACCAAAAGCTATCAATGCGGCCATCTGGCGCTTGTTGATCTTCTTTGTCGGTACCATTGTGGTGATCTGTGCATTACTGCCTTATGAAATGGCAGGTTTAAATGCCAACAGTGTCAGCAATAGCCCATTCGTTACGGTATTTAACTATATTGGCATTCCATACGCAGAAGACATTATTCGATTTGTCATCATTACTGCGCTTTTATCGGCTGCAAACTCAGGTTTATTTGCCGCTTCACGCATGATGTGGTCATTGTCTGCCAAGAACCAGTTACCTAAAGTATTTTCAAAACTGACTCGTTCAGGTACACCAATTATTGCCATTATTGTCACCATGTTTGGTGCAATTCCAGGTTTGTTGTCAGAACATTTTGCTCCCGAAACGATTTTTAAGAACTTATTAGGTGTTGCTGCCTTTACTATGGTGGTGGTGTGGATTTCGATTTGTGTTTGCCAATTTAACTTCCGCAGACAATGGATCAAATCAGGTAAAACAGTCAAAGATCTTAAATTTGCTGCGCCGTTATTCCCATTAACCCCAATTTTAGGTGGCTTATTCTGTGTGATTACCTGTATCAGTATGGTGACAGATCCTTCAATGCAGGTCGGTTTTGTCTGCTGTATCCTGTTCATTATTGCCTGTTATGCGAGCTACAATATTTTCTATAAAGACAAAGTAAATTAAGTCATAAATTTCATATAAAAATCATATAATCGGCGAATAGGTTACAGATATTTTCTGTAGCCTATTCGCCTTTTTTATGGGATAACTTTTTAAGGGATATTATCAGTAACACTTCGATAAGCTGCTTTTATTCAATCAACAATTTAACCCTCGATGTGTTTACATATTGTGTAAGAATGATAGCCTGTGATTGTGAATGCAAAAATAAAAGGTATAACTGGGACAAGTCATTTTTAAATATGAAAGAATCTATGTAATGGGCAGGGCTTTATGGCGAATAAAAATAATCAGCCCTTAGCAATCGGCCAGCAAGTCAGACTCACTGAACTGGCAGGTTGTGAAGAATGTGATGCGATTTACCGTAGGGTAGAGCTTGTATCGGGTGAACGGGCTTACTGTACCTGTTGCGGTGCAGAGTTGTATCGCAGAGGTCATTCCTTTTCGTCCTTGCTTGCTTTAGTCATCACTGCATTAATTGTGTTTGTGATTGCCAATAGTTTTCCAATCGTGATCGTTGAACTCCAAGGAAATACCTCACAAACCACTTTGATTGGTGCTGCATGGACCATGTTTCATATTGATCGGGCACTGGTCGGGGTATTGATCCTGATTACGACATTTATTGTGCCTTTGGTTGAGTTATTATTACTCAGTTATGTGTTGTCCTGTATCAGTCTATTTGGGCGCCGACCAAAATATTTAATCCCAGCGCTCCGAATGCTGTTTTTATTCCGTACTTGGGGCATGGTTGAAGTCTTTCTCATCGGGGTGCTGGTTACCTTGGTCAAACTGGTCGGAATGGTGACCGTGATTCCCGGTGTGGCGCTCTGGGCATTTACCTTATTGAGTGTACTGTTGGTCTATATTGCTTCGGTAAAGATCAAGGATCTCTGGGATGAAGTTGATCGGAGTCTTGGATGAATAACAACAAAGAAGACGAAATCGGAATAATAGCACCTCATCTTCCTGCCGCTGATTTAAAGGTTAAAAACTATCTTAGGGCAAAAGATGTCGGCTTGATCCAGTGTCATTGCTGCGGATTACTCAATGCTGCCGCGAATAAAAACGCGGAAGAAGTACATCTGCAATGTTCCAGATGTAAGAGCGGTTTGCATGTACGTAAACCTCAAAGTTTAAATCGTACCTTCGCTTTAGTGGTCGCGGCTGCTATTTTATATATTCCAGCCAATGTATTACCGATGACGGTTACAGATTCATTATTGGGACGTCAGCAAGATACGATTATCAGTGGAGTCATTTATTTCTGGCAAAATGGGGATTATCTGGTGTCTGTGGTCATTTTTATGGCCAGTATCTTTATCCCGATTTTAAAATTACTGATTCTGGTATTTTTACTCGTTGCGGTCTCCATGCAGTCTTCTTCAAAACTGCATTTTTCACCTGAACATTGTGCCTTGCTGTATCGGATTGTTGAGTTTATTGGACGCTGGTCAATGATTGATGTCTTCGTCGTGGCATTATTGACCGCATTGATTCAGATCCAGTCGCTTGCCACAATTCTGGCTGGACCGGGCGCTGTAGCTTTTGGCGCTGTAGTGGTCTTAACCATGTTTGCTTCCATGAGTTTTGATCCACGGATTATTTGGGATAATTATTTCAAGGCAAATTCAGTGCATGATCCACACGCTGAACATTTAAAAACAACCACGATTCATCAACTGAAAAGTTAAAACTGTAAAACCCTGTTTTTGACCCATAAAAGAACGATCACTATGTCAGAAAATACACACAATAGCCAAGATTCTGAAGAGAACCTGACCGAGTTAACTCAGCAGGATACGGTTTTCGCGGAACCCGAAAAAAAGAAAGGGCGCTGGAGACCTGCGCTGATCTGGCTGGTTCCTTTTATTGCCTTGTTAATCGCGCTTTCACTTGCTGCAAAAGCCGTGCTGGATACGGGCCCAACCATTGAGGTGTCTTTTCGTACCGCTGAAGGCTTAGTTGCAGGGAAAACCACGGTTCGCTATAAACAGGTGGATATTGGTCTGGTTCGCCAGATTGATTTGTCTGATGATCGTTCTCATATCATTGCCAAAATTGAATTGCGCAAAGATGCCAGTAATTTTGCAGCCAAAGATTCACGCTTCTGGGTGGTGCGACCTCGTATCGGTACAGGCGGGATTTCCGGAATTGATACTTTATTATCAGGCGCTTATATCGAAGTGGATGGGGGCAAGGCAGAAGAAAAGCAGGAAGACTTTGTTGGACTTGAGGTTCCACCTGTTGTTTCCTCGGATATACCGGGTAAAGTGTTTTTTTTAAAGGCACAGGATTTAGGTTCGCTGGATATTGGGGTGCCTATTTACTACCGCAGAATTAATGTTGGGCAAATTACGGCGTATAAACTGGCAAATGATGGCAAAAGTGTAGAGCTCCAAACATTTATTCAATCGCCTTATGATAAGTTCGTGACCACAGATGCACGCTTCTGGCAGGCCAGCGGGGTGGATGTGACCTTGAATGCTTCAGGATTTAATCTGGATACCCAGTCGCTTGCCAGTATTGTTGCGGGTGGGATTGCATTTGGCTATCCAGAAAATTCGTCGGCAGGCATTGCACCTAACCACAGTTATTTTACCTTGTCAGATTCTCGCAAAGAGGCCATGAAAGAGCCTGATGGTAAACCTCGCCCGATTATTATGTATTTTGATCATTCTTTACGTGGTCTGACGGCAGGTGCACCAATTGACTTTATGGGCATTGAAATTGGAAATGTTAAAGCCATCAATGTGGAGTTTGACCAGAATTATACCCAGTTACGGATGCGCGTCGATGCTGTGATTTATCCATCTCGTTTAGCACATGGTAAAGAACTTGATCCAGATGGTGAAATCTTTAGAAACTTCATTGCAAAAGGATGGCGTGCTCAAATGCGCACAGGTAATCTGTTAACAGGGCAGAATTACATTGCATTTGATAAATTTCCGAAAGCGAAACCTGCTGCTTTAAAAATGCGTCCAGATGGACGGGCTGAGGTGCCAACCACAGCAACTGAACTGAGTGGATTGCAGGCGCAAGTGTCACAGATTGCGGATAAGGTAAGTAAGTTCCCACTTGAAGAGATTGGTCAAGATGTTCGTAAAACCTTGAATAATATGAATACCACCATTGAATCAACCGACAAATTGGTGAAACAGTTAGATGGCAAAGTGGCACCTGGTTTACAAGCGACTCTGAATGATGTCCGTAAAACCATGCAATCGAGTGAATCGATTTTATCCAGTGACGCGCCAATGCAACAGGACGTGCGTAAAGCATTACAGCAAATGACTCGGGCAGCGGCATCATTACAATTGATGGCAGATTATATTGAACAACATCCTGAATCGTTGATTCGCGGGAAAAAAGCAGAGACGAATAAATGATCATTACAAAATTGAAAAAAGCATTTACTGCTCAGGACGCGATACGTTGTGCTGGAATTTGTGCGATGACTTTATTAATTGCTGCATGTTCCAGTTCACCTACACTGAATTACTATACTCTGGCAAATAAAGTCACGCCTTTGCCGAGCTCAAAAGTGAAGGTGATCGAGGTATTACCTGTGGGCTTACCAGATCGAATCAATCGGGCACCTCTGGTGATACAGGAAATCAATGGTCGATCAAATATTCTGGATAATGAACGCTGGACTTCAACCTTAGGGGCAGAGTTAAGAGATAATTTATCTGCTGGCTTGCAACAAAAGCTTGGTGCCGTCGATCGCTATAACAGTGGGATGATCGGTGGAAAGGTGTCTTATCGGGTTGCGACGGACTTTTCCCATTTTGATATTGTGAATACCACTTCTGCGAATAATAAGAATGTTGAAGTATCTGTAGCATGGATTATTAAACGTAATGATCCGAGTATCACGATCAATCAAGATTCTACGCAGAATCAGCAGTTGGCTTGTCGGATGACATTCACTCAGCCTGTCAGTGCCAATAATAATCAGATTCCAACGATTGTGAGCAGCGCAAGTGCTTCACTGGGTCGCGTGATTGATGCAATGGCAGTTTCGATTGCTGCTTTAGATTCAAAAGTGCCCATTCGAGTGGAAGGAGCGGTTTGTTCTTAAATCTTTATAAATCAGGGTCTAAAGATTCTTAGTGAATAAATACGACTAAATCATCAAAATTAAAAATAGCTTAAATCAGGCTAAAAACTATTTTTATTCTTATGATAAATTTAATTTTTCTTTAAGCTATTTTTTTTATCGTGCTGACATCAAATCATCATGGATCGATTGGCAATGTCAATTGAAGATGTAAATATTAATATATTTCAGTGGATTAATGCCGCTGCGATGCAAAATACATTTTTGGATAAAATCGCTATATTCGCTTCGCATAATTTAATTGGCGGTTTATTAGGATTCTTAATCATTTCTGTATTTTTTAAGAATAAAAAATACAGAACACAATTTATTAAAACTTTAATCTTTGTGCTGGTCGCATTGTTATTTACCAACATTATCCATGCATTCTATTATCATCCGCGTCCATTTGTGATGGGACTAGGACATACGCTGGTCGGGCATGGTTCAACTTCATCATTTCCTAGCATGCATACGTTGACCGTTGCCACGATTGCTTTTTCTTATTTGCTGTCAGGATTTAGAAAAATAGGAAGTATCGGATTATTACTGAGCGGTATTGTAGGCTGGTCAAGAATTTATGTCGGTGTACATTTTCCTTTTGATGTGATCGGTTCATTTGTTTTTGCATTTATGATCGTTTGGGGAACGAATTATATATATGAAGAATATAGAATGAAATTAATGAAAATGATTGCTGTTCCTGTGATCGAGGAAAATATACTTTAAATCATTTTTATTAAAACGCTTGTGGTCACTTTTATCTGGAATAAAGACAGATAATCATCCATATTATCTGTCGATGTATTTTAAAAACTATGAATCACCTGATTTTGCTGTTAATTGTCCTTCAGCAATCAATTGATCTGCCATTTCTTTGGTTTTCTTTAAACCCGGCATACGTTT
>NZ_LZPJ01000065.1:0-18176 GCF_001729365.1 Acinetobacter sp. YK3 | reverse complement strand
CCTTTATAATGCATTGAATATTAATAAAATATAATTGTTAAAATATGTAATAATTATTAATTCAGACTATTTTAATCAACTTAAACCTCTATAAAACCTAGTATTTTAATCAGATTAAGATAAAGCAAAAAAATATATTAAAAATAAATTAAGCCAGATTTAAAAAAATAATCACGTATAGCTTAATATTAAAACCACATTATAAAATTAGATTTAAAAAGAGACAAAAAATGTCATTTAATGATTATTTTTATATTTAAGCCACACTTTATAAAGCAAAAAAAATGGCTCATAAATGAGCCATTTCTGATTATAAAACCATTGCTGCAATCCAGCCAAAAATGAGTAGCGGGATATTAAAATGTATAAATGTAGGCACAACCGTATCCCAAATGTGATCATGTTGACCATCAACACCTAGACCTGCTGTTGGCCCCAATGTTGAATCGGATGCTGGTGAACCTGCATCACCTAAAGCAGCCGCTGTTCCAATCAAGGCGATGGTTGCCAAAGGAGAAAAACCAAACTGTACGCACAATGGCACGTAGATCACCGCCAGCACAGGTACACTTGAGAACGAAGAGCCTATCCCGATCGTCACGAACAAGCCGATAAAGAGCATCAGGAATGCAGCGAGTGCATGGTTATCGCCAATGATATGGACCACGCCATTGACCAGATGAGTAATATCACCTGTGTGCGTCATCACTGAAGCAAAACCTGCCGCAGAGATCATGATAAAGCCCACCAGCGCCATCATGCGCATGCCCTGTACAAACACGTCATCCGCATCTTGCCATTTAAAAATGCCCGAAGCAGACAGCACTGCAAAACCGACCAGACCACCCAGAATCATCGAACCTGAATAGAGCTGTGCAACCAACGTTAAGCCGATCGCAAGCACCGCCATAAACATGGTTTTCTTGGAAATATAAGGCACATTCTCTGCTTCATGTTTCAGCTCTTCAGCATCAGCCTTGAGATCATATTCTGCTTGCGTGGTGACTTTCAGTGGCTTATCCAGATCAATCGTTTTAACTGGAGTAATTGATCGGTCAACATAGAAACGTGGCTTACGATAGCTAATAAATACCGCAACCAGCGTACCAATCACCATGCCTAATACTGGAATCGCCATACCAATTGGCATCATACCTCGCTCGACATGCAGGCCATAAGCGGCGCCAATCTTGTTGATATTGCCCATCAGAATCTGTTCAAGGAAGATTGCACCAAAGCCCACAGGGAGGAAAATATAGGTGCCGACCAGACCTAGCGTCATGACACATGCTGCCGCACGACGATCCAGCTTCAAGTGATTCATAACTTTTAACAAAGGTGGAACCAGTACGGGGATAAAGGCAATATGGACAGGAATCAGGTTTTGAGAAAAAATTGCAGCAATCAGTAAAATCGTAAGCAAAAGATATTTCACTTTAGTCTGCTGATTTTTACCTGCTTCCATACCCAATAAACCAATCAGTTTATGAGCCAGCAAATCGGGCAATCCTGACTTGGAAAGTGCCAATGCAAACGCACCCAACACAGCATAAGCCAATGCAACTTCAGCCCCATCGCCTAAGCCTGCATTAAATGCTTCTACTGTTTGAGAAAGGCTTAGACCAGCGACCAAGCCGCCAATAATGGCTGAAATCACTAATGTGAGAACAACAGAAACTCGTGCCAGTGACAGGATAAACATCACGGCAATCGCAATTACGACAGCATTCATGAACAAATTTAGGAGCAAAGAAAAGGCGACATTCTAGCAGATTCATGAAAACCTAGCTGAAAATATCGCCGAATTATCGCTAATCTTAAGTGATTTTTAGCTTAATAATTCTACTAAAACCTTAAGCTGCCTGACGTTGGACAAACTGACGGATCAGTTCAGCAATTTTTTCTGGCTGACTCAACACAGCCCAATGGTTGGCATCCAGCTCAACATATTCAAATTTTTCTACCCATTTTGGCATCGATTCAGTGATGTACTCTGGGCTAACGAAAGCATCGCGCTTTAACACGATGGCCTGAACTGGACATTGTGCATAACGTTGGCGTGGCTGAGTTAAAGAAGGAATAAAATTGGCACGATATAAATTAATGCCATATTTGCCGTCTGAGACAATATTGGCATTTAATGGCAAACCTTGCTTTTTCTCTAAACCACTTAAAATCTTGCCCCATTTTTCAGGGCTAAAGAACGTCCATACCGTCGGTGCAATCAGAGGTAAATGGAAAGCTCCGATATACCATGATTTTGTAAGCATTTTTAATACATTGCTTGGTGCAGCTTTAAATTTTTCACGTAAATAGAACGAAGCGTGATCCAGACAAGGGCCTGAAATGGTTGTATAGGACAACAGGCGGCCTTTGAGTTTTGGTTCAGTTGCAGATTCCCAAGACTGCAAAGATCCCCAATCGTGCGCTGCCATATGAAAATTACGATTTGGTAAAACCTGATCAACAACTTCCTGTAAATCCAGTGACAAGCGTGGCAAACGATAATCCTTAATGCGTTTAGGAATTGATGATAGGCCCGCACCACGCACGTCATAGGTCACGACATAATATTCATCGACTAACTTTTCAATGATCGGTTCCCAAACTTCCTGATTATCTGGATAACCATGCACGAGCACCAAAGGTGTTTTTTTCTCATCGCCCCATGTTTTGACACAAAGCGTTTGCTGGTCTGATGTCGTTACTGTTTTTACTTGTGTTTGCATAATTCTTTCCCATTTTGTTTTCTATCGGCTTGGTGATAAAACAGCCATTGCCAGCGATACACTAAAAATGATACTTATGGAGTATGAATAGAGTTGCAAGAAAAAAAATTGACCATGAAAGACTTTTTCAGAAAAATTCGAACCATTCCTGCGATTTCCAGATTTCTGCTCAATCACTACTCCCCTTATCGTGGTGCGGGAATCGAGATTGAAACCATTGATCTAGATGATTACTACATTCGAGTCAAAATGCCGCTGACAAGACGTAATCGCAATCTTGTCGGAACGCATTTTGGCGGCAGTTTATATTCAATGGTCGATCCTTTTTATATGTTAATTCTGATACACCATCTGGGAAATAAATATATTGTCTGGGATAAAAGTGCCACGATTAATTTTATTGCGCCAGGACGGAATACCGTTTATGCAGAGATCCAACTCAATGCAAATGAAATAAACGAAATTAAACGTCTGGCAGAAAATCATGAACCCGTTTTACGTCATTACACCTTAAATATTGTAGATGATGCAGGTACGCGTATTGCTGAAGTTGAGAAGGTACTTTATATCCGACGTAAAAAACCTAAGGCCTCAATTTAAAGTAATAAAAATAAAAATGCCTACAATAAATGCAGGCATTTTTGAATCTGGTCAGCAGAAATTATCTTTTCTTCTCTTGAATGGCTGCACCTGCACCACCACCGATTGCACCACCAATCGCAGCGCCTGAGTCGCCACCAAAGATTGCTTTACCAACGACGGAACCAATACCAGCACCAATCGCGCTACTGGTTGTAGAGCTACTATTTGCGCCCTTCGCATTGGCACCGACACCTGCACCCGCAGCTGCACCAACGCCAGCACCAAGGCCACCACCAACATGGTTACCTAAACCACCACCGACAGCACCGCCAAGCGCTGCTGTACCAATACGCTGATCAGAGGCACTCATATTTTGACAGCCTGTAAACATTACCGCCGATAACACCAAAGTCGAAACTAAACCGATTGTTTTTTTCATGCCTATACTCACTTCTCTTATGCTCTAGTCAAAGCATAGTCCTCTTTTATGGGGAATTTGATCACATTGTGTTATCACTATGTCCTATTCGATTGATATTTTGTAAAGGTAAATTTTAATTAGAACAAACTAACTGGTATGACTTAAGAATAGGAAATAAACAACGGACAGGAATGATCGGGATATACCTAGTCAAAAATTTGGTGTTTTCAAGAGAATTAAATAAATACAAAAATGATCGAGATAAATTATAGTTTTTATTGGGGCTTTCTCAGCCATCTTACCTTCATTGCGAAAATAATCATTTATAAGATAACAGTCATCGTGATGAGCTGATTTAATTCGTCAGCTCATCACGATGCCATCTGTCAGGTCAAGCGCGGGCTTAGTACTTACCTTTTTTCTCACCGTAAGCAGAACCAGCACTACCACCGAGCGCACCGCCAACCGCAGCGCCAGAATCACCACCTAATACAGCACCACCAATTACTGCACCTAAGCCAGCACCGATTGCGCTATTACGTGTATTTTTACTATTTGAACCTTTAGCATTTGCGGCAACGCCTGCACCAATTGCAGCACCAAGACCAGCACCGAGATTACCACCAACGTGCTTACCTACAGCACCACCTGCACCACCGCCAATCGCAGCAGAACCAATACGTTTACTTTCTGGACTCGCGTTCTGGCAACCTACAAATAGAGTTGTTGACATTAAAGCAACACCACCAATCATCATCATTTTTTTCATTAGAACTACTCCTCTCTCAGATGTGGGTAGCATAGTATGCTTTGATGAAGTGTTTACCCTCATTCAGTAATCAAATACTCATGCTTTAATGCCTTTTTGTAACAACAGCTTCATTTTTCCACAAAAAAAGGCACCCGAAGGTGCCTTTTTCATTCGTTAAGACTTAGAACTGGTCTGAGTTCAACGCTTGACTAAATGCTTGGTCAACTTCACTGAAATCATTGTGGAGTTCAAATTCAGCAGCTTCTGCTTCTTGACGACGACGCTCTAAGTGATACGCAAGACCTGTACCTGCTGGGATCAAGCGACCCACAACAACGTTTTCTTTCAAGCCACGTAAATCATCTTCTTTACCTGTTACAGCCGCTTCAGTTAACACACGAGTTGTTTCCTGGAACGATGCAGCAGAAATGAACGAGTCAGTAGAAAGCGATGCTTTCGTGATACCCATCAATTGACGTTCAAACTTCGCAGGGAACTTGTTCTGAGCCAAGACAGCTTGGTTCTCTTGAACAACGCGGATGTAATCCACTTGCTCGCCTTTGATGAAGCTTGTATCACCGCCATCAGTGATATCAACTTTACGCAACATTTGACGTACAACAACTTCAATGTGCTTATCGTTGATTTTTACACCTTGGAGACGGTAAACGTCTTGAACTTCGTTCACGATGTAGTTGGTTAATGCAACTTCACCTTTCAAGCGTAAGATGTCATGTGGGTTTTGTGGACCATCAGAAATGGTTTCACCACGGTTCACATGCTCACCTTCGAACACGTTAATGGTACGCCATTTTGGAATCAATTCTTCGTAGATCTCAGAACCATCATCTGGAGTAATCACTAAACGGTTCTTACCTTTGGTCTCTTTACCGAAGCTTACAACACCTGATACTTCTGCAAGGATCGCATGTTCTTTCGGCTTACGTGCTTCGAACAAGTCAGCTACACGCGGAAGACCACCGGTAATATCACGAGTACGTGAAGTTTCTTGTGGTACACGACCAATAACGTCACCCACACCAATCGTTTCGCCATCACGGACAGTCACAATTGTGTTTTGTGGCAAGAAGTAGAACTGTTCGCCGCCATCTGTTGTATCCAACACGATTGCAGGACGTAAATCTTTACCAGAAGCAGGACGAGCTGTTACAGGTAAGATTTCAACAGTGGTCATACCCGTTGCATCATCAGTTTTCGATGTTGCAGTTACGCCATCAGCAATCTGGCTGAAACGCGCTTTACCAGCAACTTCTGTTACCAATGGATGTGTATGTGGATCCCAAGTCGCTACGATACCGCCAGCTTCTACAGCTTCACCATCTTTCAACAAGATGCTTGCACCGTAAGGAAGCTTATAACGCTCGCGCTCACGACCTAAATCATCCGCAATACCAATTTCACCTGAACGTGAAACAGATACTTGGTGACCTTTGGCATGTTGTACAGTTTTCACGTTGTGGAAACGTACAGTACCCTTGTTACGTACTTGAACACTGTTTGCAGCAGAAGTTCGGCTCGCAGCACCACCAACGTGGAACGTACGCATCGTTAACTGTGTACCTGGCTCACCAATTGATTGTGCAGCCATTACACCAACTGATTCACCTGGGTTCACCAAGTGACCGCGTGCAAGGTCACGACCATAACAACGAGCACATACACCGAAGGTAGATTCACAAGCGATAACTGAACGTACTTTAACTTCATCGACACCCGCTTCTTCAAGCTGAGCAGCAATTTTCTCGTCAATTAACGTACCGCGTGGAAGTACAACTTCATCATCAGATGCACGACGTACATCTTCAGCAGTTACACGACCTAATACGCGGTCGCGTAATGGTTCAATAACGTCACCACCTTGAATGAATGGAGTCATGACTAAGCCGCCAGCTGTACCACAGTCAGATTCAGTAATAACTAAATCTTGTGCTACGTCTACCAGACGACGTGTCAAGTAACCAGAGTTCGCAGTTTTCAATGCTGTATCGGCCAAACCTTTACGCGCACCGTGTGTCGAGATGAAGTACTGAAGTACCGTCAAACCTTCACGGAAGTTTGCTTTAATCGGAGTCTCAATGATCGAGCCATCTGGCTTCGCCATCAAACCACGCATACCAGCAAGCTGACGGATCTGCGCCGCACTACCACGGGCACCCGAGTCAGACATCATATAAATCGAGTTGAATGATTTCTGCTTCTCGTCTTCACCTTGTTTGTTTTTCACAAGGGTATAAGACAAGTTATCCATCATCGCTTTCGCAACTTGGTCGTTTGTACGCGCCCAAATATCGACAACTTTGTTATAACGCTCACCCGCAGTTACGAAACCTTGCTCAAACTGTTGTTCGATTTCACGAACTTCTGTTTCAGCTTTATCGATAATCGTATGCTTGGTTGGTGGAATCAACATATCTTCCATACCAACAGATACACCTGAACGCGTCGCTTGACGGAAGCCCAAATACATCAATTGGTCAGCGAAGATAACAGTATCTTTCAAACCAAGTTTACGGTAGCAAGAGTTGATTAACTTAGAGATGTTTTTCTTGGTCATCTCAAGGTTGATCGATTCGAAGCTTAAACCTTGTGGAACAACTTCCCATAACAAGCAACGACCAGGTGTTGTATCAACAATGATAGTTTGCTTTTCACGGTTACCGTTTTCATCAATCACAGTTTGATGTACACGTACTTTTACACGCGCATGGATCGCAACTTTACCCGTCGCTAATGCACGGTTAACTTCGTGAGTATCCGCAAACACCATGCCTTCACCTTTGGCATTTACCGCATCACGTGTGATGTAGTAAAGACCCAAGACAACGTCCTGAGAAGGAACGATGATCGGCTCACCATTTGCAGGTGACAAGATGTTGTTTGTAGACATCATCAACGCACGTGCTTCTAACTGTGCTTCCAATGTCAATGGAACGTGTACCGCCATTTGGTCACCATCGAAGTCGGCGTTAAACGCAGCACATACGAGTGGGTGAAGACGGATTGCCTTACCTTCGATCAGAATAGGTTCAAATGCTTGAAGACCTAGACGGTGAAGTGTTGGCGCACGGTTCAACATGACTGGATGTTGACGAATTACAGAAGCTAGAACGTCCCAAACTTCTGGTGTCTCGCGCTCAACCATTTTCTTCGCAGCTTTAATGGTTGTTGCTTGGCCAGATGCTTGTAGTTTCGCAAAAATAAATGGCTTGAATAATTCAAGTGCCATCTTCTTCGGAAGACCACATTGGTGAAGACGTAAAGTAGGACCAACGGTAATTACCGAACGACCAGAATAGTCAACACGCTTACCAAGTAAGTTTTGACGGAAACGACCTTGTTTACCTTTGATCATGTCTGCCAAAGATTTCAATGGACGTTTGTTCGAACCTGTAATTGCACGACCACGACGACCGTTATCAAGCAACGCATCAACAGACTCTTGTAACATACGTTTTTCGTTACGTACGATGATGTCTGGCGCAGCAAGGTCAAGAAGACGCTTCAAACGGTTGTTACGGTTGATCACACGACGATATAAATCGTTCAAGTCTGAAGTCGCGAAACGACCACCTTCAAGTGGTACAAGCGGACGTAAGTCTGGTGGAAGTACTGGAAGTACATTCATCACCATCCATTCAGGCTTGTTGTTTGAATCTTTGAATGCTTCCATCAATTTCAAACGTTTAGACGCTTTTTTAAGTTTCGTCTCTGACGTTGTTTGTGGAATTTCTTCACGTAAACGCGCAATCTCAGCTTCAAGATCGATATCTTTTAATAAATCCTGAACTGCTTCTGCACCCATTTTCGCAGTGAATTCATCACCGTGTTCTTCAAGTGCATTGTAGTATTCTTCGTCTGTTAAAAGTTGATACTTTTCAAACGGAGTCATACCAGGATCAGTAACAACATAAGATTCGAAATACAATACGCGCTCGATATCACGTAATGTCATATCAAGAAGTAAACCGATACGGCTCGGTAATGATTTCAAGAACCAGATGTGTGCAACTGGAGAAGCAAGCTCGATGTGACCCATACGTTCACGACGAACTTTAGCAGTTGTTACTTCAACGCCACATTTTTCACAAATGACGCCTTTGTATTTCATACGCTTGTATTTACCACACAAGCATTCGTAATCTTTTACTGGACCAAAGATTTTGGCACAGAACAAACCGTCACGTTCAGGTTTAAAAGTACGGTAGTTAATGGTTTCAGGCTTTTTAACTTCACCGTGAGACCATGACTTAATCATCTCTGGTGACGCAAGACCAATACGGATACGGTCAAATTCAATAGGTGCATGACCTTCTGAATCCGTTTTCTTACGCATGATATCGAGCAAGTCTTTCAATTTTTTTCTCCGTGTGTCGAGGAGCTACGCTCTCCCGACTGGGTCACAAATATTGTTTTTACTGAAATTTGGAATCTCCCCTAACCCCTCTTTAAGAAAGAGGGGAACTTCCCCCCTTTAACAAAGGGGGATCGAGGGGGATTTAGTCACCATTTTTCAGTTCAATGTTGATACCTAAAGAACGGATCTCTTTGGTCAATACGTTGAACGATTCAGGCATACCCGGATCCATATAATGGTTACCATCTACAATATTCTTATAGATGCGTGTACGGCCTTCGACGTCATCCGACTTCACAGTAAGCATTTCTTGGAGCGTATATGCTGCACCGTATGCTTCAAGTGCCCATACTTCCATCTCACCGAAACGCTGACCACCGAATTGTGCTTTACCACCAAGCGGCTGTTGGGTAACAAGTGAGTAAGAACCTGTTGAACGCGCATGCATCTTGTCATCAACCAAGTGGTTCAATTTGAGCATGTACATGTAACCTACAGTTACAGGACGGTCAAACTGTTCACCTGTACGACCATCAAACAATACTGTTTGACCTGTACGAGAAATGTCTGCCAATTCAAGTAAGTCTTTGATCTGGCTTTCTTCAGCACCATCAAATACAGGAGTCGCTAATGGAACACCAGCACGTAAGTTGCCTGAAAGCGCCAAGATTTCTGCGTCAGTCAAGCTATCAAGCTCTTCCTGCTCACCACCAACCTTGTTATAAATCTTGTCTAAGAATTCACGCAGTTCAATCACTGTACGTTGTTCTTTCAACATTTTTTCGATCTTATCGCCAAGACCTTTCGCCGCCATACCCAAGTGAGTCTCAAGAATCTGACCCACGTTCATACGTGACGGTACACCCAGTGGGTTCAATACGATGTCGACTGGTACACCATTCGCATCATGTGGCATGTCTTCAACTGGTAAGATGTTAGATACAACACCCTTGTTACCGTGACGACCCGCCATCTTATCACCAGGCTGGATACGACGTTTAACTGCAAGGTAAACCTTAACAACTTTCAATACGCCAGTTGTTAATTCATCACCTGTAGAAAGTTTACGCTTCTTCTCAGCAAACTTCTCGTCAATCTCGTAACTCTTCTCTTTCAAGAACACTTGAATTTGAGTTAAACGTTCAGCAATTGCTTCATCATTTGGCTGGATTTCAAGTAAATCAACAAGCTCTAAACCAGACAATACGTCTTCAGAAAGTTTATCGCCGCGTTTAGTTGAACCACCACCGTTAGATTCTTGACCTTTCAACAAACGAACAATACGTTCACGTGCTGCTTCTTCGAAGATTTTGTATTCTTCTTTCAAGTCTTTACGGTATGCATCAAGCTGAGCTTTTTCAATTGCTTGTGCACGTTCATCTTTTTCCAAGCCATCACGTGTGAAGACTTGAACGTCGATAACCGTACCTTTAGTGCCAGACGGAACACGTAAAGATGAATCTTTTACGTCAGCCGCTTTTTCACCAAAGATTGCGCGAAGTAATTTTTCTTCAGGTGTTAACTGAGTTTCACCTTTAGGCGTTACCTTACCAACAAGGATGTCACCCGCAGTCACTTCAGCACCGATATAAACAATACCTGACTCATCCAGTTTAGACAGTGCAGCTTCACCTACGTTAGGAATATCGGCAGTAATTTCTTCTGCACCTAACTTGGTATCACGTGCTACACATGACAATTCCTGAATGTGAATCGACGTTAAACGGTCTTCTTGAAGTACACGCTCAGAAAGTAAGATCGAGTCTTCATAGTTATAACCGTTCCATGTCATAAACGCGACGCGCATGTTTTGACCAAGCGCAAGTTCACCCATGTCAGTCGATGGACCGTCAGCCAAGATATCACCACGAGCAACTTTGTCGCCCAAGTTCACGATGACATTTTGGTTAATACATGTATTTTGGTTTGAACGTGTGTATTTGATCAGGTTGTAGATATCTACACCTGCTTCACCCGCGATCATTTCATCTTCGTTTACACGAATAACGATACGAGATGCATCAACATATTCAATCGCACCGCCACGGTTCGCGATCACACACACACCTGAGTCACGTGCTACGTTTGCTTCCATACCTGTACCAACAAGCGGCTTGTCAGCACGCAATGTAGGAACAGCCTGACGTTGCATGTTCGAACCCATTAATGCACGGTTCGCATCATCGTGTTCAAGGAATGGAATCAATGATGCTGCAACAGAAACAACCTGCTGTGCAGAAACGTCCATATGTGTTACGCGCTCAGGCGACATACGTACGAATTCACCTTGATGACGTACAGAAACCATTTCTTCAGTCAAGTTGCCATCTTTATCTACTGCAGAATCGGCCTGTGCAATGACAGTACCCACTTCTTCAATTGCAGATAAATATTCAACATCATCTGTTACACGGCCATCGATAACTTTACGGTATGGTGTTTCCAAGAAACCGAAGTCATTCGCTTTTGCATAAACAGAAAGCGAGTTGATCAAACCAATGTTTGGACCTTCAGGTGTTTCAATTGGACAAACACGACCATAGTGAGTTTGATGTACGTCACGTACTTCGAAGCCCGCGCGTTCACGTGTCAAACCACCAGGACCAAGCGCAGATACACGACGTTTGTGTGTAATCTCAGACAATGGGTTGTTTTGGTCCATGAACTGAGATAACTGGCTTGAACCAAAGAATTCTTTGATTGCAGCAGCAACTGGTTTCGCGTTGATTAAATCTTGTGGAGACAAGTTATCAGTTTCTGCTTGGCTTAAACGCTCTTTAACAGCACGTTCAACACGAACTAGACCAACACGGAATTGGTTTTCAGTCATTTCACCAACAGAACGTACACGACGGTTACCCAAGTGATCGATATCGTCGACTTCACCTTTACCGTTACGGATTTCAACCAATGTACGTAGTACATCAATGATATCTTCGTGCGATAAAATACCTTCAACTTCACGTGACTTCTGATCAGTACCCACTTCGTAAGGACGACCCAAACGACGGTTGAACTTCATACGACCTACTGGAGAAAGGTCATAACGCTCAGAAGAGAAGAACAAGTTATTGAATAAGTTTTCAGCAGCTTCTTTCGTTGGCGGCTCACCTGGACGCATTACTTTATAGATTTCAACAAGCGCTTCTTCACGGCCAGTTGTGGTATCTGCACGTAATGTATCTGCAACGAAAGGACCACGATCGATGTCGTTCGTGAACAGGATGTTAAATTGTTTAACACCACCTTCAGCCAACTTCACCATCACTTCATGGCTAAGAACAGTATTCGCAGGAATCACATCACCACTTTTCAGTGTGATATCTTCAGCAGTAATACGCTCATATAAATATTCATCAGGTACAGAAAGCTTCGCTAAGTTCGCAGCTTCCATTTGACGTACGTGACGTGCATTAATACGTTTACCCTGTTCAACAATGGTTTTACCATCATTGTCCAAGATATCAAATTGCGCCATTTCACCACGTAAGCGATCTGGAACGAGGTCAATTTGATAGCTACCCATATCAAGATATACAGGTACTTTTTCGTAGAACAAATTCAGGATTTGTTCATTGGTATAATTCAAGGCACGTAAAATCACAGTCGCCAATAATTTACGACGACGGTCAATACGTACGAATACTAAATCTTTTGCATCAAATTCAAAGTCTAACCATGAACCACGGTAAGGGATAATACGTGCTGAATACAACACTTTACCGCTTGAGTGGGTTTTACCCTTATCATGGTCAAAGAATACGCCTGGTGAACGGTGTAATTGAGATACGATTACACGCTCAGTACCGTTAATAACGAATGTACCGTTATCGGTCATGAGTGGCATTTCACCCATGTAAACTTCTTGTTCACGAACGTCTTTAATTGATTTCGTTTCACGATCTTTAATGATCAAACGAATTTTTACGCGCATTGGTGCTGCATAAGTTGAACCACGTAAAATACATTCACGTACGTCAAACTCAGGCTTACCAAGGCTATACTCAACAAATTCTAAAGCAGCATTGCCAGAATAACTTTCAATAGGAAAAACTGAACGAAATGCGGCTTGGAGACCGATATCTTCGCGATTTTTTGGTGTTTTACCGCCTTGTAAGAATGTACGGTACGAATCGACCTGAATCGAAAGTAAGTACGGTGCTTCCATTACGTGGGGCAATTTACCAAAATTCTTACGGATCCGTTTCTTTTCGGTATATGAGTATGCCATCTGGAGTCCTCGGAAAGTAAACTAAACCCGCCTGCAGAACGGGCTTAGAAGGAATTACGCAGGCCGATATGGCCACCACTGTTTACAAATGCTGCAATTTTTAGTGGTATTAAAACGCTTAACAATATTTTTATAAGCAAAAAAATATTGGTAAGCGTTTGATTTCATTGGTTTTGCTTAAATAATACGCGGATTATACGCAAAACTAACAAAAAACGAGCCGATTATTGTAACGCAAAAAGGCTGATGACCCAAGAGCCATCAGCCATTTTTTGGAGCCGATTATCAAAAAACCGACTCCCTACAGAATTACTTAAGTGTAACTGTAGCACCAGCTTCTTCAAGCTTCTTCTTAAGTTCTTCGCCTTCTTCTTTAGAAACGCCTTCCTTAAGAACAGCTGGAGCGCCTTCAACCATATCTTTAGCTTCTTTAAGGCCAAGACCAGTAGCTTCACGTACTGCTTTAATTACAGCAACTTTGTTAGCACCGAAAGAAGTCAACTCAACGTTGAATTCAGTTTGTTCTTCAGCAGCAGCAGCGCCAGCACCTGGAGCAGCAGCAACAGCAACAGCAGCAGCAGATACGTTAAATTTCTCTTCGAAAGCAGAGATTAATTCAACAAGTTCAAGAACTGTTTTTTCAGCAACTGCGTTTAAGATTTCTTCGTTAGTTAAAGCCATGAGAATAACTCCAAATGGATATTGAATGGTGTGAAAATAGGATTAAGCCGCTTCTGACTCGTTTTTCTCTTTGAGCGCTGTAATAAGGCGACCCAATTTCGAAATAGGAGCTTGAAGAACAGAGGCAAGCATAGTAAGCGCTTTCTCTTGGTTCGGAAGGTTCGCAATAACGCTAACGTCAGCACCTTTATAAACTTTGCCATCAAATGCAGCAGCTTTAAGTTCAAATGCTTTGTTAGTTTTCGCAAATTCTTCGAACAAGCGTGCAGCTGCACCCATGTCGTCTTCAGAAGTAGAGAAACCGAGAATTGTTGGACCAACAAGGTCGTCATTCAAGATATCGAATTGAGTACCTTCGAATGAACGCTTAGCCAAAGTGTTACGCACGATACGTGTAGTAACACCTAACTTACGAGCTTCAACACGAAGTGTTGTTAATTGCTCTACAGTTAAGCCTTGGTAGTCAGCAACAACGGCAGAGAACGCTTTAGAAGCAACTTCGTTTACTTCTGCAACGATCTGTTTTTTGTCTTCGATAAGAAGAGCCATCGTAAAACCTCCTAACGGTGATTTATGCACCTTTAACAGATGCACTCCCAATTCGTAAGCCCTATTCAGACTTACACGCGGAGGAGGAATAAATCACACCACCGCGTCTACTCAGACTGGATGATTAAGAAAAACATTCGAAAATGTTTCTCGCCTGAGGTCTTTGACGCTGATAAATATTCATTTATCAATTCAAAGTTTGCTTAGATTTCCTCAAAGAGCAAATCTAAGGCTTTAAAATTCTTTCTAATTACTTAGATACGTTGCTTACGTCAACGATCAAACCAGGGCCCATAGTTGAGCTCAAAGTGATCTTTTTAACGTATACACCTTTAGAAGTTGCAGGTTTCAACTTTTTCAAGTCTGCAATTAAAGTTTCAACGTTTTGACGTACAGCTTCTTCGCTAAAGCCAAGTTGGCCGATCGCAGCGTGGATGATACCCGCTTTGTCTACACGGTAACGTGCTTGACCAGATTTAGCATTCTTAACCGCGTTAGCAACATCAGGAGTTACTGTACCCACTTTAGGGTTTGGCATTAAGCCACGTGGACCAAGAATTGTACCAAGCTTACCAACAACGCGCATTGCATCAGGAGCTGCAATAACAACGTCGAAATCAAGGTTTCCACCTTGAATGCTTTCAGCAAGGTCATCAAAACCAACGATATCAGCACCAGCAGCTTTCGCAGCTTCTGCAGCAGCACCTTGAGCAAATACAGCTACACGTACAGTTTTACCAGTACCTGCAGGTAAAGTAGTCGCGCCACGAACAACCTGATCAGATTTACGTGGATCTACGCCAAGGTTTACAGCGATATCTAAAGATTCTTTGAACTTCGCAGCTGGAAGGCTGTTAAGAACTTGTACTGCTTCTTCCAAAGTGTAAACTTTGTTTGCTTCTACAGCAGCAGCGATGGCTTTTTGACGTTTAGTTAACTTTGCCATGTCTTATAGCTCCACTTCCAAGCCCATAGAACGTGCAGAACCAGCGATGGTACGAACACGAGCGTCTAAATCAGCACCAGTTAAGTCTGGTTCTTTAGTAGTCGCGATTTCTTCTAATTGAGCACGAGTCAACTTACCAACTTTAGTTTTGTTAGGTACAGAAGAACCCTTTTGAATACCAGCAGCTTTCTTAAGAAGAATAGATGCAGGTGGAGTTTTCATGATGAAAGTGAACGACTTATCGTTGTACACAGTGATCACGACAGGAATTGGCAAACCAACTTCAAGTTTTTGTGTAGCAGCATTGAATTCTTTACAGAATGCCATGATGTTTACACCACGTTGACCTAAAGCAGGACCAATTGGTGGAGATGGATTCGCTTTACCAGCTGGAACTTGCAGCTTGATATAGCCGTCAATCTTCTTAGCCATTGAAAATTACCTCTGGGTACAGACGCCGTTAGGCTCCCCAAAAAATTAAACAACACCGAAGTGTTTGAACAACAATGCCCGATCAGATCGGGCGCTTATCAACCTAGGCAGATTAAATCGTTTTTTCGACTTGGCGAAACTCGAGTTCAACCTGAGTTGGTCGATTAAATACATTAATCGTCAACGTTAAACGTGACTTATCGTATTGAACTTCCTCCACGACTCCTTTAAAGTCAGTGAACGGACCGTCAACAACGAGCAATTCTTCACCTGGTTCAAACATCGTCTTAGGACGTGGTGCTTCACCAGTATTACGTACACGCGCAAGAATCGCATCAGCTTCACGTTGTGAAATCGGTGCTGGTTTTTCTGGTGTACCACCGATAAAACCAAGAACCTTTGGACACTCTTTTACGATGTGCCAAGTATCATCATTCATTTCCATTTCGACTAACACATAGCCAGGAAAGAATTTACGTTCAGACTTACGCTTCTTACCATCCTTCATTTCCACTACTTCTTCAGTAGGGACAAGGACTTCACCAAAGCTATCAGCAACAGTGCTGCGCTGGATTCGGTCATTAAGTGAACGCATCACTTGTTTTTCAAAACCTGAATAGGCATGAATAATATACCAACGTTTCATCGCACTCTTACCCGATAATTAACTTAATAAACCAACCTAACCCGTAATCGAAACACCATAAAACCAATGATGCAACAAGTACAACCAAAAGAACCTGCCACGAAGTCGTGATCGTCTCTTGTTTTTTTGGCCAGGTCACTCGACGCAGTTCAATTCGCGCATCTTGCAACAAACGCACAAAGCCTTTGCCTTGATGGGTGGCGTATAATAAACCTAAAGCGACGACGATACAAGCCAAAATTACCCCAACGCGCACCCAAATATCATTTGCTGGTGCCCAATAGGCAGGTAAATGTTGATTTACCAATGCTGAACCGATCAATAAAGCGATAGCAATCAGCCACAAGACAGCATCAAGTGGAGTACCAGAGCTTACAACTTCTGCAGCATTATTTCTTTGAGGGTTTGGCGCGTCGCTTAATGCGTCACGCGATTTATCATTCGACATTTTTTTACTCGTCGTAGAATTCGCGACTTATTATATGACAACTCAGCCAGAATTAAGCTTTTTTATAAAAAAAAAGTGGCAGGCCAGGAGGGACTCGAACCCCCAACATTCGGTTTTGGAGACCGACGCTCTACCAATTGAACTACTAGCCTATTATGCAAATCGAAAGCCGAAGCTTCCGATTTGAGTGTAACACAGTATTGGGCTTATGCAGTTACTTTAGCAACAACACCAGCACCTACAGTACGACCACCTTCACGGATCGCAAAACGTAGACCTGGGTCCATTGCGATCGGGTGGATTAACTCTACTGACATTTCTACGTTGTCACCAGGCATTACCATTTCTACGCCATCTTGTAATTTGATCGCGCCAGTTACGTCAGTTGTACGGAAGTAGAACTGTGGACGGTAACCGTTAAGGAATGGAGTGTGACGACCACCTTCTTCTTTAGAAAGTACGTATACTTCCGCATCGAATTTAGTGTGTGGCTTGATTGAACCTGGTTTAGCAAGTACTTGACCACGTTGTACGTCTTCACGCTTAGTACCACGTAGAAGAACACCACAGTTCTCGCCCGCACGACCTTCGTCAAGAAGTTTACGGAACATTTCTACGCCAGTTACAGTTGTTTTAACTGTATCTTTAATACCAACGATTTCAACTTCTTCGCCTACTTTAACGATACCAGACTCAACACGGCCTGTTACTACAGTACCACGACCAGAAATTGAGAATACATCTTCGATTGGCATCAAGAATGCTTTGTCGATAGCACGTTCTGGTTCTGGGATGTAAGAGTCAAGCGCTTCAACAAGAGCAAGAACTGCAGACTCACCGTACTGACCAGCGTCGCCATTAAGCGCAGCAAGAGCAGAACCACGGATAACTGGAGTGTCATCACCTGGGAAGTCGTAAGTAGAAAGAAGTTCACGAACTTCCATTTCTACTAATTCAAGTAATTCTTCATCATCAACAAGGTCACACTTGTTAAGGAATACAAGAATGTAAGGTACACCAACCTGACGAGAAAGAAGGATGTGTTCACGAGTTTGTGGCATTGGACCATCAGTCGCAGCACATACAAGGATCGCGCCGTCCATCTGAGCAGCACCAGTAATCATGTTTTTAACATAATCGGCGTGGCCCGGGCAGTCTACGTGAGCGTAGTGACGAGTTGGAGAATCGTATTCTACGTGTGAAGTATTAATTGTAATACCACGTGCTTTTTCTTCTGGTGCAGAGTCGATAGCTGCGTAATCTTTAGCTTCACCGCCGTAAGTTTTTGCACAGATCGTTGCAATCGCAGCAGTTAAAGTTGTTTTACCATGGTCAACGTGACCAATTGTACCCACGTTTACGTGTGGTTTGTTACGTTCAAACTT
>NZ_LZPJ01000064.1:0-2843 GCF_001729365.1 Acinetobacter sp. YK3 | reverse complement strand
TCATTTATGAAAAATTAATGATCGTTATTTGTTCGAAATTTATAATAATGAAAAAATATTGCTAAATCATTTAAATTCACGACCATTCATCTGATGTTTGAAAAATCATATCTTATTTATAGTTATGAAGATTTCTGGAAAGAATTAGGAATCGGTATGAAATGCTGTAGTGTTATTAAAATATACAATTGTTCATAAACGAAAATAAGAAAGGAGTTTTAAATTATAAGATGTATAGATGAAAAAAATCTGACAAGGACTGCACCATGCCAGATTATTTTTTCGGTAAGCCGTTTAAGCTTGATCAGCTTCGGAAATGGCTGTGCTTGCTTGCTTTAAACTATAGAGCAGTTGTCCCAATAGTACATCTTTATTACTCAAGGTCACCATCACCATTGGATGATGTTGCGCTGGGATAGAGGTGAGAATCGCTTTACCATTTTCAGCATCCAGCGTAATACTTTGGCATCCTGTTAGCTGAATTTCATTGAGAAAAGCCGTGACCATCGCCAGAATTGAACTGCTGACAGCAGCCAGTTTTGTACTGTTATACGGATTCTTCTTATAAATTGCGGCTAACTCAAAACCATCCGTTGAGCACAGCATAATATAATCTACGCCTCGAATATTCATGAGAATATCATTGGCTTGTGCCTTGGCAAACTGGATCAGCTCTTTCGGTGCTGTACGTTGCTGACTGGGAATACTGAACATAATTCTTCTCTTTTTTAAAGTAATTAATTTGTTGCTTTTAAATTGACTTCTAATGCTGCAATGAGAGATTCAATCATGAGCAAGACATGCTCTTGTTTACGCGCATCGATAAAAAATAGGGGATATTGATAGTCATTCTGAATTAACCAGTCTCGGTAGATGCTGGTCGACTGCTCTTTATTTTCATCGATGTGTGTAATGCCAATCGAAATATTCTGGGTGTAATCCTTAAATGTTTCCAGATACGCTTCAAGTTCTTCAATCGGCACTTTACTGTTATGGTCAACCAACAGAATAACGCCCAAGGCACCTTGGCAAATCACAGGCCAGATAAAATCAAAACGTGATTGACCAGGCGTACCATACAAGCCGATTTTGACGCCGTCATCCAGCGTGATTTCACCGTAATCAATACCCACCGTGGTTTGCATCTTATTGTGGGCCTGGCTGTCTGTATTTAATGCTTCAGTCGCAAGCACAGGAATTTCTGAAAGCGATTTAATGGCTTCTGTTTTTCCTGCGCCCATGCTTCCTGCAAAGACAATTTTATATTGTTGGAGAATCATAGCATTCCTTAAAGCCCAAAGCGGCGTCTGATTTTGCCGAAAAATTTATTTAAAAAACCTTTTTGTTCAATCGTTTGTTCGTCTGCTTCTGTTTTTAGGTAATGACTTTCTGAAGCTGGAATAATGCCGCCATTGTTGGAAATCATGCAGGCAGCGATAAATTGTTGAACCGTTTGAATTGGAAGTTTTAACTGTGTTGCAACTTGATAAAGCTGGGCGCCTTGTATAAAGCAGGCTGAAAGCAGAAGGGCAGTTTTACGACCTTCGCTTTGAGCAGGCTGCGGCCAGTATTCGATTTTATAATATTCATTTTCATTGGGTGCGAGACGCTGGAACTCCATAGAGTGCCAGAACAGATTCCAGACCCAGTCCTGTAAGTTATATTCCACTTTACGAGAGACTTTAGTGAAATTGGAGGTGGTTGCAAATTCGTATTTAAAGCTGTGATTGGTTTTTGTATGAATCCGTGTTGGTTCTAGCCATGCAATTTGACTGCGTGTATCAATAATGGCCAAGGTACCATGATCATCGAAAAGGTGAAGTCTGGCATTTTCCGGATTGAGCATATCCGTTAAATACTTTGCATTTATTGCATTGTGAGTTGAAACGGTTTCTGTCTTTGGCTGTTGAGATTGTTGGTGCGATAGATAGCTGAGCAATCGAAGCTGAATCCAGTTTTTTAATGCATCTGTATGCTGAAAAGGTAAATATAAAGTATTGTGTTCTTCTATATGCTGGGTGCCTTCTCCTTTCGATACTTTTAAGCAGGGAAGTTGTTTTTGTTCTAAAATGCGTTGAATGCCTTCGGTTTCAAAGAAATTTTCATTTATTAATAATAAGTCGATATTGGGATCTGCAATATTGATCCAGTTAATGCCAAACTCGTGCGGTATGGTTTTTCTAAGTTCTATTTTTAATTCATCTGAAACTTTTAAACTTATACCTGAAATTGCGATATTAATGCAATGTCCATTCATAGTATCACTTTAATGTTTTTAAAATATTGGACTGCAAAAAATAGCCATTATACTAAAGGCTAATATTAGGGGCTTGTATTATTTCTATTTTATTATTTTGAATAAGTAAAACAGAAATATATACAAGAAACCTAATATATTAAATATTTTTAAATTAAGAATTAAGCGAAATCTAATTCTTTTTCGAACGTTTTAAGTTCGTGACGCGCCATTGCAAGATTTGATTTAGTACGATCTAAAACAAGATAAAGGAACAAATTGCCATTGCTTTCTAGTGGACGAATTAAGTGATATGCCTTACCTAGTGTGATGAGAATGTCTTCAATATCATCGTTAAGTTTCAGTGAGTTAGCTACACGACGTTTCGCACGGATAACTTCAGTATTACCTGCAGCTGCTAATTCTAAATCAAGTGACCCCCCACCTTGTGTTGCTAGCGCCAAACCGCTTTCTGTATCAACTAAAGCTGCTGCAACGAACCCATCAATATTTGTTAAGCTTTCTAATGAAATTTTAGCCATGATTTTATCTCTACTAATACATCTTTGTTTATGAATTTATATATTCACTACTTTTGTTTCTGATT
>NZ_LZPJ01000063.1:0-4411 GCF_001729365.1 Acinetobacter sp. YK3 | reverse complement strand
TTATAATAGTTATCAAGTAAATATGATCCAAGAGAGGGGAGGGACTCAATTAATTGGAAATATGAAACATATTTATAAAGCTCTACCTGTTGATGTATGTGGTCGAGTTAATTATAGGTAATCAAGTAATTCTTTTTATATATTAATATCTTAAAAATGGAAGAAAAATGAGCACAATTCCTAGTATCCAACAAATAGTTAGTCAATATTTATGGGGACAAAAAAATATGCCTGCTCCTAGTGAGTTGGTTGATTCAAAATGGATCAGAGATGAAAATTATTCAACAATTAATATTGATCAATATGAGTATATGACTCTTGGTGCGGGTCGGTATGCTACAGTTGATATGTTTGGTATTTTTAACAAGTTTTTCGATGCTAAAATAATTGATTTACCAGCAAAGAACTATAGTTTTACCGAGTTGGTAGATATTCTTTACTCATCATATCCAGAATCTGAAAGGCCAACTGAAAATTCGTCTTTAGGACTTAGCCAATATCAAATGGATATTCATTCAGCAGATTATGCTCAACGAGCCTATATCTTTGGTAGTACATCATTTACTGCTAACTGGAGTGAAATGTCCTTTATAGTTAATGAAAATGGTTCTAAAGAAATAAGAAATTTACAAATAATAGCTGAGAAGGATAATTTTGATTATAAAAGTGATTCAGGTGTAGCTATAATTACAAATACACTAACTGAAGAAAAAATAGATCGATCAGGAACTGGAAGAACGGTTGATTTAGTTTTTACCGGTGAGGCACCTATAATTTCTAGTCTGACCTCTGCAGATTTTTATGCTCTAAAAAATAAGAATAAAACTATAAGAGAAAATTATTATGATAGGATGGACGATAATTTAGGTCTCGGAAATATTGATTTAAGTCAAATTTCAATGTTTTTAGATGTGATTAATGATATTTTAGATAGTGGTATAACGAAGCCAAAAGATATCCATGGGAATGATATTTTTTATGTTAATTCCAAAGAAAGTTTAGATCTGAAGCTTCCTATTAATGTCTTTGGTGATCTGGTACTAGTTGGAAATAATGCGAATAATACTCTTGAAGGGCAAGGTGGAAATAATTATATCTATGGATTTGCCGGAGTTGATACCCTAAAAGGTGGGTTCGGCAATGATCATTTGTTTGGAGGAAAAGGGACTGATACATTATATGGTGGACACGGAAATGATTATCTATATGCTAATGCTCTAGATAATTTTAATGATTCGGGTTCAAATGCTTTATATGGTGGCCAAGGTAGTGATTACTTATATGGTGGTTCAGAATCAGATTATTTATATGCTGGTGATAAAATAAATGATACTGATGATACAGATAATAATTATATTTTTGGTAGAGAGGGAAATGATTACATTTTTGGTGCTGCAGGGAATGATTATTTATATGGGGGGGCTGGGAATGATGAATTATTAGGAGAGGATGGAGATGATTTTTTAGATGGTGGGAATTTATCAGATAGTGATAAATTATATGGAGGCGCAGGTCAGGATACATTACGTGGTGCAGGTAGATTAGAGGGAGGAACTGGTTTTGATATATATAATTCTTATGGAAAGGTAGTTGTTAATGATGAGGATGGATTAGGGATTTTAAAGTATCATGAAAAGAATATACTTGGCGCTGAAATGCGTTATAAATCAAATACTTTATCTCCACCACCAGCTTTAGATTTTAGTAAAAGCGGCTATGATATTAATGATAAGTCAACTGGTCGTTTAGTTGAAATTGCTAGAACAGAAAAATATGTTAGATATATTGTTACTGGTGATATTAATTTTAAGTATGGGAACTTAACTACAGAAGATTTGGATACTAGATCTAAAGATGATAGTGATTTAGGTATTAAGTTTTATGTGACTGTCTATAAAGATATACCACCACCGCCTCCTCCATTTTTACCTCCAAAGATCCCCCCTACAAAATATGATCCACTTGTTTTAGACTTAAATCATGATGGAAAAATTAGTACGACACCGCTTGGAAAGGATATCTATTTTGATTTAGACGGGAATGGTTTCGCAGAAAAAACATCTTGGGTTGGACCACACGATGGTTTTGTAGTTCTTGATTTAAATGAAAACAATGAGATTGATAATGGTAAAGAATTATTTGGTACTGATACAGTATTACCTGATGGTAGCAAAGCAAGTGATGGCTTTCAAGCACTTGCTCAATATGACTTAAATAATGATCAAGAAATTAATAGCGATGACGCAATTTATCAAAAATTAAAAATATGGAGAGACATAAATCAAGATGGTATTTCTCAGACTAATGAGCTAATAAGTTTAGCTGATTTAAATGTTCATTCAATTAATTTAAGAAATAAGGTAGTGAACAATACTGATGAAAACAATGTAATACATACCAATCAAGGTGGTTTTACTCAGAGTGTATTGGAAAATGGAGAAATAATATTAAAAGATGGTTTGGCGGAAACATTATTGTTTGAAGTGAATACTTCAGAGACCATTTGGAAGAATCCCACTGATGGTACTTCAGTCAGTAATGAAATTTTGAAATTACCAGATCTTTTAGGCTATGGTTCTGCAACCTCTTTGCATGTTGCGATGCAAAATGATTTAACAGGGGTGTTAAAAAATTTAGTATTAAACTTTGCGGAAACTTCTGCTGACCATCAATTATTACTAGCTTATAAAATATTGTATTTCTGGACAAATAATAAAATTGCACAAGTTTCTGATATAAACTCTATTTCAAATAAGGAAAAGTTTGAAATAGTAAAAGTACTTTATGGAAAGGAGTTAGAGTGGAAAAGCTGGATTCCTAGTAATGTCAATGATCTGGAGGGGTATTTTCAGAAAATTTTATCTAACACTTATATTCAATTATTAAGTCAGACGACAAAGCGCGACTGGATTGACTTAATTGTTTTTGATACAGAAAATATTTTCGAAGCCGCTACCTATTTACACATTGATGCACCAAAAAATGCGACAGGAAAACCTACATTCGTCACATTTGAGGACGAAGCCCCTTTAGGTTGGGTTTTCCCTAATATTGAAGTTTATAGTTGGAATTTGATTGATCAGATTTGGCATGGTGATTTTAGTTTAGCTATTGAAAGGCTTACAGAGTTGTTCTTAAACGATAATCAATTGGGTAAGATTGAAATTGAACAATTTCATTTAATTGTGCGCGGTTTGGATCCTAATCATGATGTTTTATATAAAGAGTTGCTAGAGCAGTTTTCTTTAAAAGCTCAAGAGATTACTGATGAAACTATAAAAGATCTATTATTAGATTCTGTTTATGCCCAAGATGATATTTTACAAGGTACAAATCAGAATGATGTTATTAAGTCTTTTGGTGGTAATGACAGAATTGAAACCCTAGGTGGAGATGATATTGCATATGGCGGTATTGGGCAGGATATTATTTATGGCGGTACTGGTAATGACTATCTAGAAGGTAATCAAGGTGATGATCGAATCTATGGGGGGGATGGTAGCGATACCTTGATAGGTGGAACTGGTAACGATTATTTAGATGGCGGTGCTGGTAACGATACCTATATTTTTAGTCTAGGTGATGGCCAAGATACGATTCAAAGTTATGAAAACAATGCCAATAAACTGGACCGTATTGTTTTTAATGATGGAATTGAGATTGCCGATGTCAGTCTTAAGCGTCAGGGTGATGACCTGATTGTTAAATATTCTGAAAATGATCAGATTACAGTTAACAATTATTTTGATAGCAATGGGGCCACAGCGTCTCGTATAGACCAAATTGTATTTGCAGATGGAACAACAGTCTGGGATGTGGCCTATATCAAACAACAAGTGCTGGTTCCTACAGAATCGAATGACACCATTCAGGGTTATAACAGTGCAGACCACTTAATTGGTCTCACAGGAAATGACAGTCTGTTTGGTAATTCAGGCAACGATACCTTGATTGGTGGAACTGGTAATGACTATTTAAATGGTGCGACTGGAAATGATAATTATATCTTCAACTTAGGAGATGGACAGGATATTATTGAAAGTTATGAATATAATATAAATAAATTAGATCGTATTATTTTCAGTGAGGGAATAGTTGTTTCTGATGTCAGTCTTAAGCGTCAGAGCAATGATCTGATTATTAAATATTCTGAAAATGATCAGATTACGGTTAAGAACTATTTTGATAGCAATGGCGCAACAGCATATCGTATTGATCAGATTGTCTTTGCCGATGAGACAGTTTGGGATGTAGAAACAATAAAGATAAAAGTACTTGCAGCTACAGAAAGTAATGATGTAATCAATGGTTATAATAGTTCTGATGAGCTTAATGGTTTAGCTGGAAATGATAATCTGTATGGTCATGCTGGAAATGACACTTTAATAGGCGGGACTGGCAATGATCATCT
>NZ_LZPJ01000062.1:0-4745 GCF_001729365.1 Acinetobacter sp. YK3 | reverse complement strand
GTTATTGATTATATGAATGAAGCTCATTCAAAATTTACATAAACAAGCTATTATTTGTTGATTTTGTAAACAAAAATAAGCCTGTAATCTTCTTTAAGGTTGAAAATTATGGCCCCCGATGTAAAGCCTTTGTCTATTATTTATAATCAAAAATCAGGTTTTCATGCAGCACAACAAGATGAAGAATATGAGCGTCTGATGACCTTCTGGACGCAATATGGATTCGAAATTCAGGTTTTTGAGCTGAGTTCTCAAACTGATTTTGATGCCATGATGAGAACGGTGCTGGCTCGACATCAACAGACTGAGTCGCGTGGCGTTGTGGTGGCAGCGGGAGGAGATGGTACTTTAAATGCGGTGGCAAAAAAGTTGATGCATACCGATATTCCGATGGGCATTATTCCGTTGGGGACTTTTAATTATGTCGCACGTGTCTTGAATATCCCGCTAGATGTTTTTGAGGCGGCAGAAGTGATTGCAACTGGCGCGATTCAAAAAGTCCATATTGCCACGATTAATGATCAAATTTACTTAAATAATGCCAGTCTTGGGCTATATCCTTTATTTATTAAAAAACGGGAACGTTTTAATCAGCATTTTGGACGGCTTCCTTTAAATGCTTATACCTCTGCGCTAGATGTATTACTGCGTGAGCATAAATCCTTAAAGCTTTCCTTGAGCGTAGATGGGGAAAAATATCCAGTCGCAACACCATTAATTTTCTTTGGCAATAATCAGTTGCAACTCAGCGACATGAAATTAAGAATTGCGGAATGCGCTGCCAATGGCAAACTGGCTGGCGTGGTGGTAGCTAAAAGTGATCGTTTCAGTTTATTGAAAATGTTATGGAAACTGATTCAGGGGAAAATCGATCAGGCTTCAGGGGTCTATTCATTCTGTGCTGAACATATACTGGTTGAGTGTAAAAAACCACAGTTAACGGTTGCGTTAGATGGAGAGTTAAAAGAGATGCAAACTCCATTAAAATTTGCAGTCGAAAAATCTGCGTTAAAAGTGATGGTTCCGAATGTTATTACATCTGTCTGATCTGCATTTTGGAACAGAGCGTGAAGCTTGTATTGACGCGATTAAGGCGTTTTGTCAGCAGCATCGTCCAGAAGCTGTGGTGGTGAGTGGTGATCTGACGCAACGTGCGCGTATTAAGCAGTTTTATGCCTGCCGTCAATTTCTGGATGCACTGTCGATTCCTTATCTGGTGGTGCCTGGTAATCACGACATTCCACTTTATCATGTCTGGAACCGTTTTTTTTCTCCTTTTGTGCGTTATCAGGCTTTTTTCGGTCGCATGGAAACCACTTTGGAGACTGAACATTTCTATTTGGTAGGTGTAAACAGTATTCGGCGGCGATATCACACCCGAGGACATGTTTCACTGGAGCAGATTCATGAAACTTATGAACGGTTGAACAGTGCGCCAGCCAATAAAATAAAAATCGTGGTATTCCATCAACCTTTTTATACCTTTCCAAATGACCATGGCGATAAGGACTGCCCCGTATTGGGAAAAATTGCTTTAGAACAATGGGGCAAAACAGGTTTGTTCGGTCTTTTGCATGGTCATTTACATAAAGTGGCAGTACACGATCTCAATCAGATTTTTCATTTAGGATTTGATCATCCTATTCTGGATATTCATGCAGGCACAGCCACATCCAAGCGTTTACGTTTTGGATTATCAAATAGTTTTAATGTGATTTCGGATGATGGTCTGATAGAGCATTACTGGTTTGATGAATCCGTTAAAACATTTGTGAAATCACAAAATGTTGTTTAATTCGGCATAACTTCATTATTGTGATTAAAAAAACATCTATAAATGGAATTTTTTTTCATTTTCCCCTTGAAGCCATTTTTTTCATCCCCAAAAAAGTGGCATACCAAAATTTTATATGTGTTGCCACGAACTGGTGACACACATTAATCAATAAGACTAAGTCTGATGGAGTTAACTATGAGCAACATTCGTCCATTACATGATCGTGTTGTGATTCGTCGCGTAGAAGAAGAAACTAAAACGGCTGGTGGTATTTTACTTCCAGGTTCTGCTGCTGAAAAACCATCTCAAGGTGAAGTAATTGCAGTGGGTAATGGTCAGATCACTGACAACGGCGTTCGTGCTTTAGACGTTAAAGTTGGCGACAAAGTATTGTTCGGTACTTATGCGGGTACAACAGTAAAAGTAAGTGGTGAAGAACTCTTGATTATGAAAGAGTCAGATATCTTAGCTGTGCTTGAAGGCTAATCGACACATAACTCAAATTTATTATCAGATTCAGTATTTAAAAAGATTCGGAGTTTAACATGTCAGCTAAAGACGTAAAATTTGGTGATTCAGCTCGCTCAAAAATGATTGCAGGCGTTAACGTACTTGCAGATGCTGTAAAAGTAACTTTAGGTCCTAAAGGCCGTAACGTTGTAATCGACCGTTCTTTCGGTGCGCCACACATCACTAAAGACGGTGTGACTGTTGCAAAAGAAATTTCTTTGAAAGACAAGTTTGAAAACATGGGTGCTCAACTTGTTCGTGAAGTTTCTTCTAAAACAAATGACATCGCGGGTGACGGTACAACAACTGCAACTGTACTTGCTCAAGCAATTTTAAATGAAGGGATCAAATCAGTGACTGCTGGTATGAACCCAATGGATTTAAAACGTGGTATCGACATCGCAGTAAAAACAGTTGTTGAAAACATCCGTACTAACGCAAAACCTGCTGATGATTTCAAAGCAATTGAACAAGTAGGTTCAATCTCTGCGAACTCGGATACAACTGTAGGTAAACTGATCGCTCAAGCGATGGAAAAAGTAGGTAAAGAAGGTGTTATCACTGTAGAAGAAGGTTCTGGCTTCGAAGATGCTTTAGATGTTGTAGAAGGTATGCAGTTCGACCGTGGTTATATCTCTCCATACTTCGCGAACAAGCAAGATACGCTTACTGCTGAACTTGAAAATCCATTCATCCTTCTTGTTGATAAAAAAATCAGCAATATCCGTGAATTGATTACTGTATTAGAAGCTGTTGCTAAAACAGGTAAACCACTTCTTATCATCGCTGAAGATGTTGAAGGCGAAGCGCTTGCTACACTTGTTGTGAACAACATGCGCGGTATTATCAAAGTATGTGCGGTTAAAGCACCTGGTTTTGGTGACCGTCGTAAAGCAATGCTTCAAGACATCGCGATCTTGACTGGCGCGACTGTTATTTCTGAAGAAGTCGGCATGTCTTTAGAGCAAGCTTCTCTTCAAGATTTGGGTACTGCACACAAAATCACGGTATCTAAAGAAAACACTGTAATTGTTGATGGTGCGGGTAATGCTGCACAAATCGCTGAACGTGTTCAACAGATCCGTGCGCAAATCGAAGAATCTACTTCTGAATATGACAAAGAAAAACTTCAAGAACGCGTTGCTAAATTAGCAGGCGGTGTTGCAGTCATCAAAATTGGTGCAGCAACTGAAGTTGAAATGAAAGAGAAGAAAGACCGTGTAGATGATGCACTTCACGCAACTCGCGCAGCGGTTGAAGAAGGTGTTGTTGCCGGTGGTGGTGTTGCATTAGTGCGCGCTGTAAATGTGTTAGATGGCTTAAAAGGCGCTAACGAAGATCAAACAGCAGGTATCAACATTTTACGTCGTGCGATCGAAGCGCCACTTCGTCAAATCGTTTCAAACGCAGGCGATGAACCTTCAGTTGTCATCAATGCAGTTAAAGCGGGTGAAGGTAACTTCGGTTATAACGCTGCTACTGGCGAATATGGCGATATGTTAGAAATGGGTATCCTTGATCCTGCTAAAGTAACGCGTTCTGCACTTGAACATGCAGCTTCTGTTGCTGGTTTAATGTTGACCACTGAATGCATGATTACTGACATCCCAGAAGATAAACCAGCTGCACCAGATATGGGCGGTATGGGGGGTATGGGCGGCATGATGTAAACTGCTCACATGTAGTTTAAGTTATTGTAATTTAATAATATTTAAACTATATTTGTTAAGCTTACTCATAATGTTACTCACATTCGAGTTTGTTACAAAAAAGGGTCACAAATTTTATTTGTGACCTTTTTAATTTTATAGATCTACTAGATCTCTTAAAAACTAAAGTCATCATATTAGATAAGAATTTAACTATTGGATGAATGAAAATATTGAAAAAATACGCCTGAGAAAAATCAGGCGTTTTTGACTTAGAACAACAGCTATTTCATTCTGACGTAAGAAAGGGGTTTTCCTCATGAATAATACAGGAAAGGACATAGCTATTAAGCCAGTAATTTTTACGTCCATCTTTGATTGGTCTTGTCACGCGACCAGTTTTAATTCGATCATATAGCTCCTTTTCTGAAATATTCATGCGCAAAGCGAATTCGGCAGTAGATACTCGACGTTCGGTATTAGTTAGGTCTATAGATACAGCCATTAAATATCTCCTTCAATAAAGTTTTAAGAGAAAACCTCTTAAAATAAAGGCTATCAAAATTTAAAAAAAAAGATGAGATATGTTTAAAAAATCAAAAAAAGACTTATTTTTTTATTATGTCAGTAAATAATCTTTTGTTAGTTTTAGGTAATAACAACGTTGACTGCTTATCTCATTTAAAATAAATGAGATAAACGTATACTGCTTTATCTTTTAATCTATATTTTTATTTAAAAGGATTTTTTGGATCAGATAAAGTCGCATTTTTCTTATCGTTAAACTTTCTAACTTGCTCTGAAAATTT
>NZ_LZPJ01000061.1:0-15089 GCF_001729365.1 Acinetobacter sp. YK3 | reverse complement strand
GCTTTATCTTAGAGCGACGTTTGGATTGATAAATATAACGAATTGAATCGACCACTTCACCCACGAAAATACATTCTTCATCTAAGGGAATAATATTGGGTTTAAACTCTGGATTGAGCGCCTGTAAATATCTTGAATTATCGGTTTCGATCACCAGTTTTTTAAAGGTTGCATCTTCATGTTTTCTAACCACAATCATGTCACCTGATTGCATATCACTATACTGGACTGTTGGATCAACCAGAATATAATCGCCCTCATGAAATACTGGATAATTACTTAAGCCTTGAACTTTAAGGTAAAAGCATTCATCACAATCATCGGGTAGCGGGAGCCATTCTTCAACTTGAGTCATATCAACAGCTTGTACATTGGTAAAAATACCTGCTTGTACCCATGACAAGACAGGTGCCATCTTGGCCTGAACAGGCGAAATATTAATAGAGTGTTCAGATTGTGTTGGATCTAGTTCAGCCTGACCTTCGCCTGTTTGTAACCAATAAGCATCCACACCTAAAAATTTGGCAATAGAGGGTAGATGAGAGGATGAACTGACCAATCCTGTTTCTAATTGACTTAAAGCGGATTGGGTAATCCCCACAGCAGCAACCACATCTTTTTGAGACTTCTTCGCTCTTTTTCTAGCTTCTTTGAGCCTATCTTTTAGCATTTCAATCGACCTCAAATTCATTGAATTCAGAATATTAGCAAACTAATGTGAAGTCAAATTAGTATTCTTATTGATTTAATATTAGTTTACTAATATTATGGGTGTGTTATCTAAATTTCAATGTTGGAGGTAGAGTATGAATAAGGTAATTAACCCAAACATGCATATCAAACAAAACTTAAATGCTGAAATTGAAGCTTGGCTGGCGAAAGGCAATGCAATCACGACGATTCAAAGTAAATTTCAAGCGCGAAGAGTGGAATACAGCAAAAAACTAAAAGCGATGCGACTGGCAGATGAGCAGAAACAACTAAAAAAACAAAAGCGTATCGAAAATCAGGCAACAGAACAACAAATCACAACGCTCAGCAGCTGGCTTAATGAACATAAGGGACGAGCCAAGGCTTTGGTCGAAGTTCTCGGTTGTGCGCATAGTTATATTTCTCAAATCAAGAGCTTTACCCGACCGTGTAGCAAAGCTCGATTTGAAGAAATTCAGCAGGCTATGCACCGTGTGGAGCAAGGAGAAAAATATCATTAAAGCGCATTTCAAAAGTTAAGTAGGGCTGCGTTATGCAGTAAATAAAGTTATTGGATGCGGTAGCAAGCATGAAAATGATGATTCAAATTGGCAGAAGATCTATCACTTTATGGACAACATAGATCAAGCCAAAAAAATAAATAATGAGATGAGGTGAAAAGATGAATGCAATGGTGACTAAGTTTGAAAAATTTGAGTGGTTAACACACGGTTTAACTGTACGTTCTTCAGGATTTGATCCCTTTGTGCGTGGTACAGGTGAGCGTTTAAACTATCAGGATCGTTTGGGTGCAATCGCTGCAATGGACACCCAGTTGGCGAAGTCTGTAACTGCGTTAATTGTGTTTGAAAATAAAACTGCCAGTGATTATGAATATGTTCGTCAGCATCTGGCTGATATTTTTATTGAACAGGCCGTAAGAGATAAGAAGCGTGAACCAGAACGCATTGCAATGTATCACTTGGCCTGGTTGGTGGCTAGAATGGTTTTAGACTTCGTTTTAGACCCTGATCTGGAAGAAAATTACACTGCGAAAGGACGTATGGCTTATGCAGGAATTCATCGTCATCAGATCAATGTAGAGAGCTATAGAAAAACTTGGAAAGCTTATGAAAATCTGATGGTTAAAACACTTGAAGCTGCAATTGAAGAAGCTGAAATTGTGATTGAACAATATCGTAAAAACACTTACAAAAATATGCATAACTAAGGATTCCATTATTTCGGAAAGCACGCTATAGTTTTACTATACTGGTCGTATTAAAGATTAAATATGACAAAACTGAAAAGCTCATCAACAGATGGGCTTTTTTGTTGCCTAAAGAAAACTCGGTACCGTAATGGAGACCGAGTTTTTTTATATCTAAAACCTGAAAAAGGTTTGAAATTTATAAAGAATTTGAGGTGATTGAAGATGAATAGTATCAACAATACAAATAATATTCCGTATTTAGATCAAAGCGTAACGCATTTTTCTCCTGCCTATATTGTCTCATCTAGCATGAAAATGACGCCAGATGCGATTGGTGTGACCTTGATGGAATCTAACCCGTATCTAGGTTCATTAAATGTTATTGATGATATGCAGGAGCCTGCACTGACTTACGATGATTATCAATTAGTTGAGCCACGGAATATGCTTGCTGTGACGGAGGGCAAGTTTATACCAGATATGACAGCATTCCGTCCTGCAAACATGCACGGGAAGATTGAGCCTCTACAGGCAAATCGTGATTATAAAATTATGATTGGCGAGCAGGCTGAAACCTTGATTCTTTTTAAGAATGATCATGATCATGTCACGCTCAGTATCGAGGGTAAACGAGTTGCGATGTTCAGTAGTATATCGCTGCCGATCACCCTGAATGATTTTAATAAAATCGAGAATCTGGTGATTCGGGTAACAGCAAACACTGTACAGTTATTAAAAATCAATGATAAGACCGTTCATGCACAGGCCTATCACTTAGATAAGGATTTTGATCATGTGTTGCTGGAAGCCACTGAGTTGCCTTATGACCTTTCGAATGTATTTATTCAGTTGGGATGGGCTAATCAACTGACCAATGCGCCATTTTTATCTGTCTATTTTCAGGCATGTCAGGGTAAATTTTCGTTGAGCAACTCAAATGCATCTCATCATGCTTTTATGATTGCCGGACTTGCGCATCAACCTGAAAAAAAGCGGATTGCTGATCAGGTTAAACAGGGATTTGTCATTTACAGTTTGTTTGTAGATGAGAAGTTTATGGTGATATTAGGGGATTATGGCAGCATGGATAATGTCACCTTTATGCAAGATGAGCCTTCTTTAAATCCAGTTGTCACTTTTGAAATTATGGGAAAGCATTCCATGAATGTTTATATTGATGAAAAACTGGTCGGGAGTTGGGTTTCAAGTCATGGATTGGAATTACCAGAATTTTATCAAGTCATTGCACTGGATGGGCTGACTCAACTGGATTTTGATTTAAGAGAAGCATATGCAGCAGTGGGAGAAGAGATCTGTGCTGTAAATACAAACAATGCAAAAACTTATGACTCAGTGCATAAATACAAGGTTTCACCTAAGCGAATGAGAACAGGTCACTATTTACCTTTTTATCATTCGCAGCGTTTACCGCTTTATTCACTGTGATTTAATAAATGAGTCGGCCTCCCACGCGGGAGGTTTTTTATAGATAAAACATTTGATGTGATAGGGAGTGAATAACAAGAGTGATGACTGCAACAAGAATAAGTCGGCTGCTTTATAAAATTATTGTATTTAAATAATGCCCTGTATTTCTCAGGGCTTTTCTTTTTTGGAGGAGGAAAATGGTAGACCTCGTTTCAGCGGGTGCAGATATTGCAGCCGCAATAAAATCCTATGGTGTATTTTTTATTGTCTTGATGGCGCTAACTTTCATGCTTTTGGCCTGGATTGTTGTTGTGATGACACGGTTGCCAAAATCTAGGCGAGAGTGGGTGGTTTCATTAATTTCTACTTCGGTCGGCAGTATTGCAGGCGGTGGTTTTGTGATTCAGCATTTTGATTTGCAAGACTGGAGTAAAAATATGTTTGGCGCATTTGCCCTTGGTGGCTTGTATTTCCTTTGTGGTTTACCTGTGTGGGCACTCATTCGCTGGACTTTTAACTATATCAATGCAAGAGAGGATTCAACGATTCTAGACGTTGCAAGAGAAGTGAAGGACTTTAAAGACAAATTCTAACAACACAATTCAATCAACTACCGCCTCAAGGCGGTTTTTTATTTTTATAAGGAAAAAATCATGACAATAATTCAAAACGGTTTCGATATTTTACGTGAAGCTTTTGGAAAACTTACTCAGCCTCAAGTGGATGGAATTAATTTTCTTGTTTCTGTTTTAGAAGAACATCAGGAGCTGAGTCTGGCACAAGCGGCCTATATTTTGGCAACGGCTTGGCATGAAACTGCGAAAACCATGCAACCTGTCATTGAGTACGGTTCTGAAAAATATCTGAAATCTAAGCAATATTATCCCTACATTGGATATGGCTATGTGCAGCTCACATGGTTGTCCAACTATAAGCGTATGGGCGATTACTTAAAAATTGATTTAGTCAAAAATCCAAAACTTGCTTTACAGGCTGACATCGCGGCACGGGTCATGATCGTTGGCATGAAAAAGGGTATGTTTACAGGTAAAAGACTTTCTGACTATATCAATCAACATAAAAAGGATTATGTAGGTGCACGTTACATTGTCAATGGAACAGATAAAGCTGACCTTATCGCAGGCTATGCTGAAATCTTTGAAAAGGCTTTAGAAGCTTCTGAGGAACTCGTTTGTCATTAAGTGACTGCACCAATGTATTCACTTTAAAATTCTACCATCATCCATGAGCGCTCAGCTTTAACTAAGGCTGAGCGCTAAAGCTATTATGCGGTCGCATTAAATGCTTCTGCATAAACCACATCGCCGAGAGGCATTTTTTCCGTGAAAGAAAGCGTCTGGAAATACTCTGCGGGAACACCTTGTAAAACAAGTTCTGGCTTCGCTTTAAAGCCGAAGCGAGCATAATATTCAGGATCGCCGAGTAGAACACAGCCAGCAGCCTTTAATGTTTTCAGCTTTTCTAAACCCGCATGGATCAGTTGAGAGCCAATCCCTTGATTTTGAAATTCAGGTTGTACAGAAACAGGTCCTAATCCGTACCAGTCAGTTGTACCATCCGAGATAGAAACAGGGGAAAACGCAATATGCCCAATGATTTGGCCTTCATATTCAGCGACTAGCGATACGATCAATTGTTGAGAGTTGCGTAAAGCATTGACAATAAATTGCTCTGTATGACTCGAATATTCTATATCTTTGAAAGCCGCTTGAGTGAGTTTAAAAATATTGGGAATGTCAGATGGTTGTTCATTTCGAATAGATATATTCATTATGATCTCTTGCTGATTTTAGTACCAAATTCTTCAGCTTTGTTTGAGCTGGATTAATTTGGTAATTGCTACAAAATAGCTTAAAGGGAATAGTTAAAAAATCAATAAGCTGCTACAGCTATAAGGTTTCAGAAAGTGTTTTATTTTTTAGAATGTTTTTCTTTGAGATGTAAATAAGCGGGGATCGATTTCTTGGCCTGTCGACGTAGCATCATTTTAATGTAAAGTACAATCGCGAAGCAGGCGGTCGCAACCGTCAGCATCAGACCATTCATATAACTCATGATTGAGCTAACATAACCTATCGTGGCTAAGCGGCGTTGCATTCGTTCAACCTGAGTACTGGATTCAACACCGGTAATCGCCCAGGTACATAAGTGTTCACAGTTATTGATGATTAAATGATAGTGATTTTCATGCATGCGTGAGCGCATACGCCGTACCACTGCTTTAGCTTTATAGCGCGGAGACGGGTAATGTCGCGTATAGATTGGTTTGCCACGTGCGAAACGCTGGATTGAAGTCATTTCGATCGGATGCTTTTTAAAAATATGAGCAAAACCAGAATAATGAATGACCCGACCGCGACCCGCATAGATCCCGTGATGGCTATAACCAAAGTGTTTGACGATCAGATGGGCGCCAAGGGAGAAATGTTGATGTTTGTGCTGCATGTTGATACAAGATTATTGTATTTACTTCCTTATTTTACTCAAAAACAGTGAACCAATCGAGTCTATTTCTCAGCCCAACCCAAGGAATATGTGTCTGGATTGTATCTGCTGTTTTCTCCCTATAAAAAGTTATGGGAAAATTGAGTAAGGAATTTGCTTTAAGAAATATGAATGATGAAAAAATGGTGCTTAGCAGTCTGTACTTTTGCTTTTATGCCAATGGCTTATGCGATGCAACATCAAACAATCACCGTTGATAAGGTGAACTATGATGTGATTCAAGTTGAGCATTTAAACCAGCTAAAATTATTTTTAAAAAATCCCAATACGGGACGTTATTATCAGAAGTTCTCTAATATCCAGAAAGCACTGCCAGCTTGTAAGCAATTAAGTTTTGCCATGAATGCAGGCATGTATCATGCCAATTTTCAGCCCGTGGGTTTATATATCGAGCAAGGTAAGGAAACGACAAAATTAAATCAGGCTAAAGGTTTTGGTAATTTCTTTATGCAGCCGAATGGTGTGGTCGCGTGGAATGAGCAGCGTGCAATAATCAACACAACGGCTGATTATAAGGAGAGTGGTTTTAATGCTAAATTTGCAACACAATCCGGGCCGATGCTGCTCTATAAGGGCAAGATCAATCGCCAGTTCATTCCTGATTCAAATTCTTTAAAGATCAGAAATGGTGTCGGGGTTAAAGATAATCAGCTTTACTTTGTGATTTCACAGCAGCGGGTAAGTTTTTATCAATTTGCCCAATTCTTTAAGCAACAACTAAAAGTAGATAATGCACTATATCTGGATGGTTCAATTTCAAGTTTATATGTAGCGCAAAATAAACGTCACGATAAAGCCTTTAATTTAGGTCCAATCGTTGCGGAAGTGGTGGATAAAGCGGGATGTCAGTGAGACTCGAGCCTAACCTCCTGATGTAAAGAGGTTAGGCCAAGTTTATTTCTTATTGGATCGGAGGTTTGATCAGCGCAAGTAATTCTTTGCGGCTGTAGCCTCGAGAAATCAGTACTTTCTTAATGCCTTTAATGACATCTTCATCTGTTGCTTTGACTAAAGCATCGAGTAGCTGTTCATTGGTTTTGCAAGAACAATCGTTTTCAACGCAAGAAGTCTGATTCTTGTGTTCGTTATATTGTTCGTCTGCATTGAACAATTTTTGCCAAAAACTCATAGAGCCTTCATTTACAACCTAACATAGCTCGAAATATAGCCACTTTAAAATAAAATACAAGTCAGCTTAAGTGATAAAAGCAGCAGTTGAACCTCAATTTTTTCGATAACTCTTCTCATCTCAAACGAAATTATGACGGTATGATGACTTGACCTTTGAAAATTATCACTTTTTTATCAATATACTTTGAGCAAAAATAAAGGGTTATTGAAACCCTTTATTAATTATTGTTACGTTGAAATAATTTGTTTAAATCTTTTCAAGTAAAACGCCTGACTCAACATGATGAGTAAAAGGGAACTGATCGAACATTGCGAACTTCACAATTCGATGGGTTTGGGTCAGTGTGTTGAGGTTGTCATGTAAGGTATCTGGATTACATGAGATATAGAGAATACGCTCGAATCCTTGTAGAAGTTTCAGCGTTTCATCATCAATTCCTGCTCGTGGCGGATCGACGAAAACCGTGTCAAAGTCATAGCTTTGAATGTCGATATTGGCTTCTTGCAAGCGTCTAAATTTACGTTCGCCCTGATAAGCCTGAGTAAATTCTTCCGCCGATAAACGTGCAACCTGAATATTTTCAATCTGGTTCTGCTCAATATTCCATTGCGCTGCATAGACCGAAGATTTTGCCAGCTCAGTGGCAAGGACACGTTTAAACTTCAAAGACAATGGCAGGGTAAAGTTGCCGTTACCACAATACAATTCTAAAAGATCTTTTTGAGATCCTTGTGCGGCATCACAAGCCCACTCCAACATATGCTGGCACACTTGCGCATTGGGTTGGGTAAAACTACTTTCAATTTGTTTATATTTAAAAGTACGGCCATGAACATTCAACTGTTCAACCACATAGTCTTCGCCAATAATAACTTTTTGACCACGGCTACGGCCCATAATTTTAATATTCAGCTTTTCAGCTAACGCTTTAGCCGCTGTTTCCCATTCTTCATCCAGTTTACGATGATAAATCAGCGTAACCAGCATTTCTCCGCTTAATGTAGCAAGAAAGTCCGCTTCAAAAATACGTTGCGATAAAACAGGGACTGCTTTTAATTCTTTTAACAGACGAGGCATCAAGTCATTAATACTTTGATCCGCGATAGGAAACTCATCCACACGAACAACGTCTTTTTGCTTACCATCTTCAGCACGTTCAAACATGGCATAGAACATATCGTCTTCTGTATGCCAGATACGAAATTCGGCACGCATACGGAAATGTTGTTCTGGTGATTGAAACACTTCTAAAGCTGGTGGATTGAACGGAGCAAACTGTGCGGTGATTCGTTCAACTTTCTCTTGAAGTTGCTGCTGGTAAGATACGGTCATAAACAAGAAAACTATAGGTGAAATCTAAACAGGAATGGTATCAAAAAAAGTGCTACAAGGTGCAGGGAAATTATCAAATTTGCTTATTTGTAAGATGGTTTCTGATTCAGAACATTTTCAATAAATATCGATTTAAGCTCACGATATTGTTGTGGTGAGAAACCTGAACATCTTTGTTTGAGCTGATTGTATTGCTGGACTAAGTCTGGATGATGTCGCAATTGATCTCGGAAGGTGAGAAAGTTTTTAAATTCTGAGCCAGTCACAACGATTTGCAATGCGATATCATGTTCTGAGGATTCAAGCATACACAGCTCATGTGTGCGTAAAGTATCAAGTTTCTCCTTAAAATCAAGTTGTTTAAGCTGTTCAATGGTCTGCAAAAAATCTTTTGCTGATACTTCGATATAAATATCTAAATCACCTTTTGAAATCGCATTGGGAATAGCGGAGGAACCGATATGTTCAATCACGGCAAAAGGGATAAGCTGCTCGATCTTGTTTTTATAATCTTTGAAAAGCCGAGCGCAATTCGGCTGATGTTCTGTGGACAAAAAGAACTGCATTAAAAGCGTCTCATTTTATTCTTGATGTTATGTACTTCAAAATAATAAAAAACCCGAACCATGTAAACATGATTCGGGTCATTGAGAGATTTAGTATCTCTCGGAAAGGAGAATATTAGTCTTCAGATAAGGTCATCAAGCTTGCGTTACCGCCAGCTGCTGCTGTGTTCACGCTGATTGCGCGTTCAATCACAAGACGTTCTAACGGAATTTGCTCATTGGCTTGAAGCTGAGTAATGCCAACAATTGCGCCTGAACGGGCAGCAACTTTAGTTTGCAAATCTTGTAACTGTTCAACAGAACCATGATGAAGTACGGCATCAAAGGCATCTTTTTCAACACTTGAGATGACAGTGATCGCATCTAAAACATCTTTCGGTAAAGACGCTTTGTGTTTCACCAAGAATGCATTGTCTTTCAACACAGCCGCTGTACTGCTCACTGCGAAAATCGCAAGCAATTGTTGAAGCTGACTTGCATCGTCATTGGCAATTGAAAGCACACGATGACGAGGCAGGATAATGTACTGGTTACTTTCGCCAGTCGGACCTTGCAACTCGTAGAATTTACCTACACCAAATGCTGGAATTGTAGGTACTGCTTGAGCCATGTGTTGTTTCGCCCAAGCCATCAAGCTTTGGTAAGCAACATTTGATACCGCATCAAAGTTAGAGATTTCAGCTTTCACCGCAAATGGAGTCGCCAATACTTTCTCTGAACAATGTTCCATCAAGCGGTACATATAAAGTGGACCACCAGCTTTCGGACCAGTACCAGACAAGCCTTCACCACCAAATGGTTGTACGCCTACCACTGCACCAACGATATTACGGTTAATATATAAGTTGCCCACTTCCGCACGTTGAATCACCGTATTAATGGTTTCATCGATACGGGTATGTAAACCCATCGTCAAGCCGTAACCTTTTGCATTGATACGATCGATCAACTGCTCAAGCTCACCGTATTTATACGTGATGATGTGGAGTACAGGACCAAATACTTCACGCTCAAGGTCATCAAGGTTTGGTAATTCGATCGCGGTTGGCGGAACAAAAGTACCTTGTGCAAGTGTCTGTTGGCTTGCAGCATCGTTAAACATCAATTGATGAACAGGATAACCCTTAGATTTCATCTTTTGAATGTGCGTATCGATGGTTTGTTTTGCTTCGGTATCGATGACTGGACCAATGTCAGTTTTTAAGATCGCTGGGTTACCTACGATCAACTGTTGCATTGCACCTTTCAGCATTTTGATAACGGTTGCAGCGCTGTCTTCTTGTACACATAAGATACGAAGTGCAGAACAACGTTGACCAGCACTGTCGAATGCAGAACTAACAACATCGAGAACCACTTGTTCAGTGAGTGCAGAAGAATCGACGATCATCGCATTCTGACCACCTGTTTCCGCGATTAACGGAATTGGTTGACCATTTGGAGATAAACGTTTTGCGACAGTCTTTTGCAAGATTTTGGCAACTTCAGTCGAACCCGTAAACATGATGCCTTGGATGCGGTCATCTTGGCTCAATTGAGCACCTACAGTTTCACCGCGACCAGGAAGAAGTTGAACAACGCCGTGTGGCACGCCAGCTTCCCAAAGCATTTGTACGGCTTGTGCTGCAATCAATGGCGTTTGTTCAGCTGGTTTTGCAATAACACAGTTACCGCTCACCAATGCCGCTGCAATCTGACCAGAGAAAATCGCAAGAGGGAAGTTCCATGGGCTAATACACAATACAGTACCTAATGGCTTCACTTGTGCATTGGCTGGCAGGTTTTCAATTTGAGTTGCGTAGTAACGTAAAAAATCTACTGCTTCACGAACTTCTGCAATCGCATTGGCATAGGTTTTACCACTTTCGCGGCAAAGTAAAACCATAAGCTCCTGAATACGAGCTTCCATTAAGTCAGCCGCACGCTTTAAGCAAGCAGCACGTTCAACTTTATCGGTTGCAGCCCAGCTTTGTTCAGCTTGTACTGCAGCTTCTAATGCCAGTTGTACATCAGCGCTGGTTGCTTCGTTAACATAACCCACAACTTCGCTGTTTTGTGCAGGGTTTGTAATTGCAAGTGCATTACTTTGATCATGAATAGTTGATTCAAAACCAAGTAATGGTGCACTTTTCCAAATCTGGCTACGTAGCTTTTGTGCAGTCGCGTCCAAATCTGCTAATGGTTGATCGTTATTGAGATCAAAACCACTTGAGTTTGGACGTAATGGATAAAGATCATGCGGAAGTGGAATTGCAGGATGTTTTAAACCAAGCTGGCCTTCATCTTTCGCTGAAGTCTGGATGTCTTTGATTGGAGACTGAATGAGATCTTCAACTTTTAAAGTCTTATCTGCAATACGGTTTACGAATGAGGTGTTGGCACCATTTTCAAGTAAACGACGAACCAAGTAAGCCAATAATGTTTCATGGTTACCTACAGGTGCGTAAACACGACATGGAACACCAAGCTTATTGTCTTCTTTAGAACCGACCACTTGCTCGTACAATGGCTCACCCATACCGTGCAAGCATTGGAACTCGTATTGACCTGGGTAATATTTGCTTGGATCTGCCAGATTGTAGATCGTTGCAAGTGATTGCGCATTGTGTGTCGCAAACTGTGGATACACTTGTTCCGGTGCAGCAAGTAATTTTTTCGCACAGGCAATGTAAGACAAGTCAGTGTGAACTTTACGGGTAAACACAGGGTAGTCGGTCATACCATCAATTTGCGCTTTCTTGATTTCGCTGTCCCAATACGCACCTTTCACCAAACGGATCATCAGGCGTTTGTTACTGCGTTTTGCAAGATCAACGATATAATCAACAACGTAGAAACAACGTTTTTGGTAAGCCTGAATAACGAAACCAATGCCTTTCCAATCCGCAAGTTTTGGTTCGAAACATAGGCGTTCAAGCAATTCGAGTGAAATTTCTAGACGTTCAGATTCTTCAGCATCGATGTTTAAACCGATATCGTATTGTTTTGCCAAGCACGCGAGTTCAAAAACCTTGTTGTAAAGCTCATGATGAACACGGTCGATTTGCGCACGTTGATAACGTGGGTGCAATGCAGAAAGCTTGATTGAGATACCCGGGCCGTCATAGACACCACGACCATTCGATGCTTTACCAATGGCATGGATTGCTTGAGTATAGTCGTTGTAATAACGCTCAGCATCATGTTCAGTTAGGGCAGCTTCACCCAACATGTCGTATGAGTAGCGGAAACCTTTGTGCTCAAATGGTTTAGCATGTTCAAGTGCTTCACCAATGGTTTCACCAGTCACGAATTGCTCGCCCATCATACGCATTGCAACGTCAACGGCTTTACGGATAATACCGCGACCACTGCGTGCCAATAGGCCAGTTAAAACACTCGATAAACTGGTTTGCTTTGGTGTTTCCATTAACTTACCAGTTAACATTAAACCCCAAGCAGCGGCATTGACGAACATCAGGTTACTTTGACCAACGTGTTCTTTCCAGTTGCCTTGGTTGATTTTGTCGCGAATCAATAAATCACGTGTTGCTGTATCTGGAATACGAAGCAATGCTTCTGCCAAACACATGAGTGCGACACCTTCTTGTGAAGAAAGTGAGAATTCTTGAAGTAAACCTTGAACGATACCAGCTTTACCCGCTGAACTTTTACGCTCACGTAAGTTGTGCGCTAAGCTAAATGCAAGCTCATAAATTTTATGGTCAAGTTCAGGAGAGATGTTGGCTGCTTCAGCAAGTACAGCGACTGCTTCAGGCTCTGCACGGCGCCATGCCGTATTGATGCGTTGCTCAAACTCACTTTTTTCTTTAAATTCGGTAATATAACCGTCTGCGTGAGCTGTATCCATTTGTGCGGGAGTATCCAATGTATTCATGCTAAATTCCAATAACAATCTCTAAAATATATTGAGCAGAGAGGTTTAGATAATTTATCATTACAGAATAAATCCCGAGTAACTCACTATAATTTGCTTATTTTTTAGAGGAAAATTCAGTTGAATGGCCCTATTTATACCTTAGATCGAACCGATCTGAAAATTCTGGATATTCTTCAAGCAGATGGAAGAATTTCTAACAGTAAATTAGCAGAACTCGTGAACCTTTCACCGACTGCGGTGATGGCGCGCGTGCAGAAGTTGACGAAGGATGAGTTTATCTTGGGCTATGAGGCAAAACTCAATCCGAATAAGCTCAATGCCAATTTTCTGGTCTTTGTGGAAGTGCTACTCGATAAGACCACACCGCATGTGCTGGATGATTTTATTGACGCAGTCACGCAATATCCAGAAATTGTGGAATGTCATATGGTCAGTGGTGGTTTTGATTTTCTGATTAAACTGCGTAGTGCGGGTATGGAGGAGTTTCGTCGTATTGCAGGGCAGATTCTATGGCAATTGCCTGGGGTGAAGGAAACACGTAGTTATCCTGTAATGCAGGTGGTGAAAGATAGCTCGAAAATAAAAATTAAATCGCGTACAAAATTTTAAATAAAAAAAGGGGCCCGAAAGCCCCTTAAATTTTTCAGCAAAATTATTTCATTTCGCGTGCATAGATTTCATCAGCTTGTTCGAAGCGACTTGTTACAGCAGCATTTGGTGCTTTACCTAGTAAGCTCACCACCACGATGCTGATCAAGGCGAAAACGAAGCCTGGAATAATTTCATAGATACCAGTGTAGCCAAAGAAGTTTTTCCAAAGGATGACCGTCAAAGCACCCACAACCATACCTGCCAATGCGCCGTTCAAGGTCATGCGTTTCCAGAACAAAGAGAGCAGAATCAATGGACCGAATGCGGCACCAAAACCAGCCCAAGCATAAGCAACCAAGCCAAGAACCTTACTTTCAGGGTTTTGGGCTAGGAAAAGCGCAAGCATCGCCACTGCAATAACCATCGCACGACCAATCCAAACCAACTCTTTCTGAGATGCGTTTTTACGGATAAAGCCTTTGTACAAATCTTCGGTTAGCGCACTTGAACATACCAGTAACTGACAGCTCAATGTACTCATAATTGCAGATAAAATCGCAGCAAGGATCACACCCACAACCCAAGGGTTGAATAAAATTTTAGTGAGTTCCATGAACACAGTTTCAGGGTTAGCTGTTACTGCTGCTGCAAATTCAGGATGCATCTGGAAGTATGCAATACCGATAAAGCCTGAACCGACTGCACCCGCTAAGCAAAGAATCATCCAAGTCATACCAATACGGCGAGCCGCTGGAATTGATTTCACAGAATCAGCAGCCATAAAGCGTACAAGAATGTGTGGTTGACCAAAATAGCCTAGACCCCAAGCCGCAGCAGAAAGAATCGCAACAACACTCAAGTTGGTCGCAAAGTCAAATGCATGTGGGCGAACACTTTCGATAACGGCAGTAAACTCTTCCATGCCAATGCCTAAAGACATGTAGGTCACGATTGGAAGGAGTAATAATGCGAAAATCATTAAGCCTGCTTGGAAGGTATCTGTCCAGCTGATCGCAAGGAAGCCACCGATACAAACATAACCGATTGTTGCGAATGCACCGAGCCATAATGCTGTGCTATACGGCAATTGGAACAATGTTTCAAACAAACGTGCGCCAGCGACCATGCCAGAAGCACAATAAATCGCAAAGAATACAAGAATAATCAATGCAGATGTGACGCGTAGGATTTTCTTCTGGTCATCGAAGCGACCAGTAAAATAATCCGGTAAGGTGAGGGCATTATTTTGCACTTCGGTGTGTACACGTAAACGGCCTGCAACCAGATACCAGTTTAACCATGCACCAATAATCAAACCGATGGCAATCCACGATTCTGATAATCCAGTTAAGTAAATGGCCCCTGGTAAACCCATGAGTAACCAGCCACTCATATCTGATGCGCCTGCGGATAAAGCAGTAACAAAACTGCCTAGACTTCGGCCTCCAAGAATATAATCATCAAGATTTTTGGTAGAAAAATAGGCGTATAAACCGATGCCAAGCATGGCCAGAATATAGACCACGAATACAACAACTGTGGGATTCGAAAAATTCATAATGGATGCCTGTCCTTACATATCCATAATTTGCAATCACACCTGAATAGTAAAAAATGAATGACTATTCTTGGGATTGATAAGGTCACAGATTCAAGCATGAATGATTTTTGAAACACTGTTATTTTTATGTATTGTGTTTGTATTGTTTGTGTAAAAATAAATAAGTGTAT
>NZ_LZPJ01000060.1:0-2227 GCF_001729365.1 Acinetobacter sp. YK3 | reverse complement strand
TGTTTATTGAGGCTAAAGTAGTTAATCTTTCTTCTTCATTTTTTCTAGACTTATTATCATTATCGAATGAATTTTTGATTGTTTCTCTAGAAGTGTCAATATCACTTAGGTTTTTTGTATTTTTAAATACAGAATATAGTTCTATTGAGAGTAAATATATTGTAGGGACACCTATATATGTAAAAATATTCTCTTCAAAAAATAGTTCAAAAGTTTTAGTTTTATCAATTGGTGGATGATATAATTGATAACCGAAGTAGGAGATAAATATTAAGAAAAATGAAAATATTAAAACGAATTTTTTATTTCTTTCAATAATGTTTAAAATAAGTTCAATTACTGAGTTTATACCGCTGGACATTTTTCACCCATAAGAAAAGTATTAAATATTTATAAATTTTAAGTCAAATTGGTTTTAATTTAAAAACTAACTAAACTTAGGTTTTCTCTCTTTTTTTTGAAAATTCTTTTGCGCGTGCGATTTCTTCACGAGTGAGGCTCAAAGAACTTCTCCCCAATTTTTTCATAACTACAGCTAAAAGTTCCTCTAGCGGAACTTCATCTAACTTGTTAAAACTTTTTTGCTCAAAACTTTCTTCCAATCGCGCAACAATATCAGCATTCATTGAACGATTTAATTCCTTTGAAGAATGAGCAATTTTTTGCTTCAAGTCATCAGGAAGTCTTAAATTATATTGTGCATTTAAATGACCACTGCTCATGTTATGCCTTTGAAGTAAAAGATATAAAGTTGATGTATTGTCCACATGTGGACATGTATACATATTAAATAGTGTCTAGTGGGTATTGACAATGGTAGCCGATGGATACTAAATTGTATTTTGTATCCAGTGGGTATTATGAGGAGCTGTAATGGGTAAACATAAGAGTCCGCAATATAATTTGCGATTGCCTTCAGATTTAAAATTTTTTCTAGCTAATCAGGCTAAAAAAGATGGTCGTTCTTTAAATAATTTTATTGTTAAATCACTAGAAGAAGTTCGTATCAAATTACTTACTCAATCGAACTGAAACAATGAAGCCCCTGAATCTTGGCGGACTAGGGGCTTCTATCTAATTCCTGAACGGAGAATAGACATGAGTAGTCTAACATTTAACTTAATCGAATTTCATCCAGTACAACAAAACGATGATCAAATATGGCTCACATCTTCCGAATTAGCGAATGCTTTAGGGTATGTAGATATCCGATCCGTTACCAAAATATATAATCGTTATGCTGATGAATTTAGTGCTGGTATGTGCTTGGTAGTCAATTTAGCCACCAAGGGGTTTGGTAATGGTAATTCTGAAAAAGAAACACGCATATTTTCATTACGTGGTGCGCATCTTATTGCCATGTTTGCCCGTACACCAGTCGCAAAAGAATTCCGAAAATGGGTTTTAGACATTTTAGATAGGGAAGTACAACCTAAAACCAAGAACCATAAAACAGAACGTGTGGTTTTAAACGATGCTGTGAATATGCTTGTAGCAAAGACCAAGCACCTTAACTTTTCAGATGCCTACAAGCTCATTCACCAACGCTTCAACGTGAACGGCATAGACGAGATCTCATTTGATCAGATTCCTGTAGCCGTTGAATACGTTCATCACTTGATTGCACTGTTTAGTGCAGATAATCAACCCAATGCGATGAACGTCAGAGCAATGGCAATGCATCTGGTATGGTTAAGCGGGTGGTGGAGGCAGTTTGGTGCTGCAGTAAGAGGTATCAATCCACACATGGGCTCAGCAATCCATGATCATTTCAACGATGGTGGATTTGTCGCATGGATGTTCATCGACAAAGAAAAACATGCAGAACTAAGAAATAGGATTGATACACATCCTTGGCACTTAGCACCAATGGATCGTTATCATTTATTAAATAATCATTCGTAATCTTTGATGGAGATGACGGGAGTTGAACTCGCGTCCGCAAAACCGCTTTTTAAAAGCGGTTTTTTATGCTTTAAGAGCAGAATTTCACTCAATCTACTCTCTTTATGCATCGCATAGTTGCTCAAGATCACAATCCCATTTATGACATTAACACTTTTAAACTATAAATAAGTACTTATTGTTAGGCTGAAAAATAAACAATTAATGTAACAAAAATAACGGGCAAATATTGGGCGCCGATTAGAATTAAGTAGTTGAATTTATTGAATGAGCGCTACGTTGACATCGTAGAGGTCTCCAGTTCGAGTCTGGATATACCTAC
>NZ_LZPJ01000059.1:0-2287 GCF_001729365.1 Acinetobacter sp. YK3 | reverse complement strand
ATAAATTTATTTACTATGACACAAATCATTTAAATGAACTTGGATCAAAGTATTATGCGGAAGCTACTGGCAATGAGTTATTAAATGTATTAAATAAATTACAAATAAATACTCTTCTTAACAGCTATTCCATAGATGATAGAAGGCGATAATATTCTATGGTTTGATTTGATTATGATGGGAAACAGAGGCTGAATTTTGCATGCGTATTCGCAAGAAATTCATTATGATTGCTTCCCTCATTGACTCCTTCCTTTGCGAAATAGAGATTTTCCTGTGGCGAATGAACAAACAACATTGACTGAAGTCGCGAGAGATACGGGTGAGCTGATTCATCAAGCAGGGACAAAAACGACCCAGACCGTACTCGCCCATACTGAAAAATATCACGATGCCTATACCACGATTGATAAAATCATGGATAGCTTCTGGGAGCGCCTGCCCTATATCGGGATCGCGATTACGGTTTTCGTTATTTTCTGGCTACTCACCAAATTATTTAAACTGTTTATTCGCAAGACTTTAGAAAATCGCAGCTATACCCGACAGAATCTGGTACTGGTGCTGAATCGCGTCGGCAGTACCTTTATTATTTTTTTCGGTTTCCTGATTGCATTGGTGATCGCTATTCCTGGCTTCACGCCAAGCCAGCTGATTGGTGCTTTGGGAATTGGTTCCGTTGCGATTGGTTTCGCTTTCAAAGATATTTTCCAAAACTTGCTGTCAGGCATCCTGATTCTGATCAGTGAACCGTTCCGTATTGGCGATGATATTGTCGTTAATGGTATGGAAGGCAATGTCGAAGACATCCAGATCCGCGCGACTTTTTTACGTTCTCCTGATGGTCGCCGCATCGTAATTCCAAATGCGACCGTCTATACCAGCGCAGTCACGGTCAATAATGCCTATCAGCGTCGTCGTTGCGAATTTGTGGTCGGCATTGGCTATGAAGATGATATGCAAAAGGCCAAGCAGATCATTATGGATATTCTGGATCACAATCTAAACGTATTGAGTCAGCCGGGATTCTCCGTCAATGTCACGGCGCTTGCAGATTTCTCAATTAACCTGACGGTACGTTGGTGGGTCAATACCACTGAAACATCGACCTCGACCTCAATCAGTGAAATTCAGGAACTCGTGGTGACGGCATTTGATGAGAAAGGCATCTCTATTCCATATCCAGTACAGGAAGTAAAAGTCTATCGTGGCGATCAATCTGAACAGGCTGATTCTTCAGACAAACAAACGACCTAAAATATTTGATACGGCTGTTTCAGTCCGCAAAATTCGGTTGCCTATGCTCATTGCTTGGCAGCCGTTTTTTTTCAGCAGCTCAACTTCATACGGAATAAAGCCACCTTCTGGCCCAATAATCAGGCTACAGCCATGCTGAATCGCATAAGGCATGTGTTGTTCCGCATAAGGATGCGCCACATAAGCAGGTCGCTCGGCATTGATCCATGTCGGCAAGACATCTTCAACAAAGGGCTTAAAGCGTTTATATAATTGGATCTCGGGTGCAATGGTATCACCTGCCTGTTCCAGACCAAGCGTCACATAATCATCGAGTTGTTGTAAAAATGGCGTTTGCCAGTAACTTTTATCAACCCGATAACTATGAATCAGGCTGATTCGTTCAACGCCAACCGTCACTGCATCCATGATGATACGACGCAACACTTTGGGCCGTGGCAAGGCAAGAATCAAATGTACGGGTAGTTTTTCTGGGACCAGATCTGCCTGAATCGGTCTCACTATAATGCGCTGTTCTGAAATCTCCAACACTTCGGTGAGATAACGCGATTCTTGGCGTATCCCCACTTTCAAGCTATCACCTACGTTTAATTCGAGATGCTGCCGTAAATGTTGAAGTTGTCGTGGATTGTCAATTTGCCATGCATCATTGTTAACAATCTGGTCGGGTTCAAGCAAAACAATATTCATGGCAAAGTGGTTTGTGCGAGGTAATGATCAAGTAACTGGATATGTTTTTGTAACGAACCCTGATTACGTTGCAAGACCTGTTGTGCATGTTCAACCAATTGTGATGTGTTTGCAGAATTATCTAGGCAGCTCAATAAATGCTGTACCACCTGCGCGGCATCATCACCAATCAAGATACCTTGTTCAGCAACGAATTCATCCACAATACTTTGGAAATTGAAATAACGTGGGCCAATTACGGTGGCAACATCCAGTGCCATAGGCTCCAGAATATTATGTCCCCCGCCTGGCTCATTCAGTGACCCTCCAACAAAACAAGCCTGACTCAAGGCATACCACA
>NZ_LZPJ01000058.1:0-8047 GCF_001729365.1 Acinetobacter sp. YK3 | reverse complement strand
ATAATTTATTCTCCTAAATATTTACGGATCTCAAAATAATCAAATCTTATTTCTGTTGATTATTTTGGTTTGATCCTTGTTGGTTAGAATTTTTTTGATTCGAACCTTGTTGTTGACGGTTGTCGTTTTGCTGCTGTTGCTGCTGACGGTTGTCATTGTTTTGGTTCTGCTGGTTTTGCTGATTTTGTTGTTGCTGCTGTTGATTATTGCGTTCTTGATTGCTTTGGTTATTTGTATTACTCATGATCGTACACCTCATTTGGTTTTTGATAATATCTGAGTAAATCAGATGATTTAATTAAAACATATTTTTATTTTAATCATAGGGTGAGCCTGTTTCACTATATTTAAATGTAATGCAGTTTTTTTATGGAAATAATGATTTTTTAACAAGTTAAGTATTTGTGTTTGTTTTTAAAGCGAACAGTCTTAATATAAGTTTATACTAAAGTAACAAACTGCAACAAAGAATAAGGTCATTTGTTTTGGATATCTTTTTTATTGATAATCTTAACAATATTACGGCATATATCCTTGAGTAGATTTTTTAGCTTTGCTTCGGGTCTTCCTTTATATATCTTTTTGAATATATAGGTTTTATTTTTATAATCTATACAATAAAAGAATGTTCCGACAGGTTTCTGTTTGCTTTCAGAGCCTCCTTTCTTAAGCAATCCTGTACAGGAAATATAAATATCTGATTTAAAGATTTTCTTTCCCTTTTTAATCATCTCTTCTGTGACTTGAATGGATTCAGCACTATATTTCTTAATGAGTTTTGGAGAAATTTTTAGCACCTTTTCTTTTACTTTTAAGTCATAACAAACCAGACTTCCTATAAGAATATCTCCAGAAAATGGACTCAAAGAAAACTGATAGGATAAATAACCTGCGGAAGCACTTTCAAGAAAGAAAACAGAAAGCTTCTTTTGAGCCAGTAATTCGCATGATTTTTTAAACATAGGTTTTTCTCATCAAATTTATTACTTAAATTATTAATTATTTTTTAATCTATTTTCTGATTAAATAATTCAAAATATTGAAATGTAAAAAAGTAGTTTTCCTATTTTGTTGATATAAAAGGTTTTTGATTTTTATTTGTTTCAATCTTAACTTGTTTTAACAAAATGTTGGTAGGAATAAAGGATGAGCAACGTAAGGTAAATTTATATTTTCGATTCGGAGAATGGAAATGTCTGTTGTCGTAAAAAAAAGATTACTTGATTTGTTGCAGGACGATCATAAAAATTATTACGAGTTAGTTTCTTTCTTCCTTGATGGGGATATATCTAACTTTGAAAAAGAGAAAAAAGCAGTTAATTTCTTAGCACAAGAATTTGATACGATGAAGCCGAATAAGACTTCTTTGCCCAATGAGATTGAGGAAATCCGTAATTGGTATAACAATGAAAATCGTAAAGTATGTCTCAGCTATCAAGAGTATTTAAGCCAGCGCCAAGCAGGGAGCCAGCGAGAATATTTTAAAAACATCGGGCAGGCATTTGAATTTTTACTAAAAGTTGCCCCTGTAAAAAAAGTAGACGGTTCTTGGTTATATAGCTTCGTAAATTATTGGAATGATCCTGTTTTTCATGACCTCATTTTAATCTATCTAGAAGAGCTTGGTCTGGGGCAGGCGAAGTCCAATCATGTCTGTATCTACGATGACTTGTTACGTGTATTGGGTCTGGATGATTTTGAACTTTTCCTAGACGACGAGTATTACCATCACTCAGCAGTCCAACTGGCTTTAGCTTATGCACCACCAGAGTTTATTCCTGAAATCATTGGTTTTAATCTCGGTTATGAGCAGCTTCCTTTACATCTTTTAATTACTAACTATGAACTTAAAGAACTGGGAATCGAAGCCAAATACTTCAATTTGCATATTACCATTGATAATCTGGACAATGGCCATGCGCATAAGTCTTTAAAAGCTTTTGAAAATGTTTATAAAAAATATAAAGATAAAGAAGCTTTTATGGCGAAGGTAAAACGTGGCTATGCCTTAAATCAGCAGGGTATGTCCTCACTACAAATTATTAAAGACCTGAATCTTGAAAATTTTGTTCATAAAATCTTAAAACGCAAAGCCTTAATTGGGCAACTGGTTCATAACGAAAAACAATTTGTTGGATGCAAATCCATTAATCAGTGGCTAGCCAATCCACAACAGATTGGGAGTTTTATCAATCAACTGGTCGAAAAGCGCTGGATTAGATTTAATTGTGATCCTGAAGAGAGTCCATTCTGGCGCATGATTAGCCATGAAGATGGAAAAATGTATGGTGTGTTTACACCTGCAGAAAGACAGATTATTCATGACTGGATTGCTGGCGATCAATACTCAACCCATGTCTTGCCTTATAAGAATAGTCTAAGTAAAGAACAACCTTTACATGATTATTTATTCAGTTATATCTCGGATGGCGAACTGGAACACTTACAAACCAGAGTTAGCCAGACAGACAATTTTGCACTCAAGCTTTGTAAATTGACGCCTTTTCTTGCCCCCGAATCTCATCACAAAAGCATAGGTCTATGGAGTACTCAGAAGTATGCCGAATTGTTATTTCCTTATTTAACCGCTTCACCGCGTTAAGTCAGGAAAACCACAACACCATTTAATCATTTTATTTAGCCAACAATAAAACAGGGTAGCCCAATGAATGACGATTTTAAAGATAACAATACTAAAAGTGCTTTAGCTGGGAATACACCAGACAAAAGTAATCAGACTGAAAAGACCAGACAGCTTGATCAGGTAAGAAGTGATGCCACCGACGAAGCATTAACAACCAATCAAGGGGTAAAAATTGCAGATAACCAGAATAGCTTAAAAGCGGGTGTACGAGGCTCAACTTTACTCGAAGATTTTATTTTGCGTGAGAAAATTACGCACTTTGACCATGAACGTATTCCAGAACGGATTGTGCATGCGCGTGGTGTCGGTGCACATGGTTATTTTCAGGCTTATGAAGGCAATGAGCGGTTTACTAAAGCGGGTTTTCTGACTGATCCAAGCATACAAACGCCTATTTTTGTGCGTTTTTCGACAGTTCAGGGGCCACGTGGTTCGGCGGATACAGTACGTGATATTCGTGGTTTTGCCATTAAGTTCTATACCCAAGAAGGTAATTTTGATCTGGTCGGCAATAATGCTCCCGTATTTTTTGTTCAGGATGGGATTAAATTTCCAGATTTCGTTCATGCAGTAAAACCTGAACCACATAGAGAAATTCCGACTGGTGCGACTGCGCATGATACTTTCTGGGATTTTGTTTCACTGGTGCCTGAGTCCGCGCATGCTGTGATGTGGGCGATGTCTGATCGTGCGATTCCGCGTAATCTACGCTCGATTCAGGGCTTTGGTGTGCATACTTTCCGTTTTGTAGATGCGCATGAAAAAGCTCGTTTTGTGAAATTTCACTGGACACCGAAACAGGGTTTAAGTGCACTGGTTTGGGATGAAGCACAGAAGCTGGCAGGTAAAGATCCTGATTTTCATCGTCGAGACCTGTATGAAGCCATTGAGCAGGGTCTGTATCCTGAGTGGGAACTGGGTGTGCAGATTGTTGAAGAAGAAGATGAAATGAGCTTTGATTTTGATCTGCTCGATCCGACCAAAATTATTCCTGAAGAATTGGTTCCAATTACGCCAATTGGCAAGTTTGTGTTGAATCGTAATGTGGATAATTTCTTTGCAGAAACTGAGCAAATTGCATTCTGCCCAGGGCATATCGTACCAGGGCTTGATTTCACTAATGATCCGTTATTGCAGGCTCGTTTATTTTCCTATACCGATACTCAGTTAAGTCGTTTGGGTGGCCCGAATTTCCATCAGATCCCAATCAATAAGCCTGTATGTCCATTCCACAATAATCAGCGTGATGGCATTCATCAGCATCAAATCCATAAAGGTCAGGCTTCATATCAGCCGAATTCGATTGATAATAACTGGCCGATTGAGATTCCTGCTGCTGCACAGAATGGCGGCTTTGAAAGTTATCAGGAGCGCATTGACGGACATAAAATTCGTCAGCGTAGTGAATCTTTCTCGGATCATTTTTCACAAGCGCGTTTGTATTATCAAAGCTTGGCACCGCATGAGCAAAAACATGTGGTCGATGCCTATACTTTTGAATTAAGTAAGGTACAGCGACCACATATCCGTGAGCGTGAAGTTCAGGAAGTGCTGGCCAATATTGATACCGATCTCGCGAAAAAAGTTGGACAAAATCTTGGAATCGAGGTGCCAGACTTAAAAGAAAACTTTAAGCAGGCCAGCATTGAAAAATCTGAAAAACTTTCTATGCAAGCGTTTATTCCTGAGGATATTCAGGGACGTAAAATCGCCGTACTGATTCATGACAAAGTTCATGCGGAGACATTACGCACGATTATTAACTGGTCGATTCAGGAAAATGCCATTGTGCATTTATTAACGCCAATGCTAGCACCAGTAAAAGGGTCACGCGATGAAGTGATTACCTCGGATGGCATGCAGAAAGCGGAACCTTCTATTATCTATGATGCTGTGGTGATTGCAGATGGCGATAATTTAGATGCTGTTTTGGCGGATGGTGTGACCAAGCATTATTTACTTGAAGCCTATAAGCATTTAAAACCAATTGTATTCTTGGGTGATAAAGCTGAATTACTGGATCAACTTGATTTAGTGCCAGATGAAGGCACGCTATTGCAAGATGATTTCCGTCATGTGGCCGAGAAGCTGAAACAGTTGCTCCGTCATCATCGTGTTTGGGCGAGGGAAGCCGTGGCAGAAGCCATACCTGCCTAATGCTAAAAAAGCTCCGTCATGGAGCTTTTTTTTATATTCAAAAAAATCAGGTAGCAGAGAGCTTGATCAAAACCACAGCAATTCTTTCAATATGTTGATAGGCTGGTTGTTCAAGTTCTTCCCCAAACACATCTGGGTCAATTTCTTCATAACTGTAGTTAAAGTCTGGATAATCTTGTATCCAGCTATCGACTGCTTCTAAAAATTTATTGCCGTCCTGACTGATCGCAATGCCTGTATATAAAAATAACGTGCCTTGAGGCGTCAGTCTTTTGATTCCTTCGCTGAGAATATTAAAGGATAAATCAGTGCCATCCAGCACATTACCACCGTGCCGATATTGACGTTCATGCAGATCCATCAGGTAAGGAGGATTTGCAAAGATCAGGTCAAAATGACCCTCCAGATCGGAAAAAAGATTACTCTGTGTGGGGAAAATATTACTCAACCCCGTAAAATCTTTATTCACCTGACTATAAAACAGTGCTTTAGGATTAATATCCGCAGTAAAAATTTCAGTAGCCTCAGGAGTTAACTTGGCAATCGTAATGGCGACAGGTGAAGCACCACAACAAAGTTCTACACTACGCTGTATAACATGTGTCTGGTGGAGTAAGTATTGTTTAAGATGATAATAAAAACGATAAGTATCTGGCCCAAAGAACACAGCATCGGTTTCAAGCGTTGGAAAAGCTGAATGGATAAATAACTTTTCATCTAGAGATGCCACTCGAACTGTACTCAACCATTGCTGATCTTCAAGACGGATCAGGTCGGCATTTTTTAAGATCAGAAAAAGTTATTGATCCAGAGCTTCAGGATAAAAGGGCAGATTCCAGCCAAAAATATCCTTTAAGCTCCTCGCTGTATCGGATAAGTGTTTTTTGCGCTTCAAAATCCGTTCATGACTAAGCGGTGTAATGACAGTAAAACGATAATGCTGTTCTTCTAAAAAATGGAGTAAATAGTGCAAAGCCCTTTGCTGTATACCTTCCATAGTAAAATGCTGATTCATTTTTAGCCTCTTATTGTTATTATAAAACCTCCCAAAGGAGGTTTTATACTGGCTTAGCCATTGATAATTTCACCGCCGTTCACGTGGATAACCTGTCCTGTAATATAACTGGCATCATCGGAAGCCAAGAATAAGTATGCAGGCGCAACTTCACTCGGTTGGCCCATTCGTCCCATGGGTGTATCCTGACCAAATTTCTCTACCGTTTCTGCATCAAAACTACTTGGAATGAGCGGAGTCCAGATTGGGCCAGGAGCAACACCATTCACACGGATGCCTTTTTTCTGCTTCATGAGATTCGTCGATAAACTGCGGGTAAATGTTGTAATTGCGCCTTTGGTGCTGGCATAGTCTATTAATTCATCGTGTCCGTGATAACTGGTAATACTGGTGGTATTAATAATACTGTCTCCTTCTTTTAAATGAGGCAGTACCGCTTTAGTTAAATAAAACATTGAGAAAATATTGGTTTTAAAAGTTCTCTCTAATTGTTCATTACTAATATTGATTAAATCTTTTTGCTGAAACTGAACGCCAGCATTATTAACCAAGATATTAATTTCCCCAAAAGCCTTTAACGTCTCCTCAACACACTTTTCTGAGACGTCAGGATCAGTTATATCTTCTTTAAACAGTAAACATTGTCGACCTTCTTGCTCAACCAGTTGTTTAGTTTTTTCAGCATCTTCTTGTTCTTCAAGATAAATAATTGCGATATCTGCACCTTCACGGGCAAATAATACGGCAATAGAACGGCCTATACCGCTGTCACCACCACTAATCAGTGCAACTTTATCTTTGAGTTTATTGCTGCCTTGATGCGTCGACTTGATGATTTCAGGTTCTGGATGCATCACTTGTTGCTTGCCAGGTTGGTGTGGTTGTTCTTGGGCAGGCGCAGAAGTTGGATATTGATTCGGATTGTTGCTCATCTCTAAAGTCCTTTGATTCAATTATTTTTATCATCTTTGAAAAAGATGTTATTTTCGGTAAGGACAATGTTTTGATTAGTTGGAATTGTATTTATTCCGTAGAAGCTAGTAAAAAAATATAAATTTTATCCATTATCAAATGACTGCTAGACCAGAGATAAAATCTTAATATGATGACCAGCTATAATATCTTCGACAAGTGTTCTATTTTCAGTATCTTGGGTCCAATTTTCAATGGCTGTGGATTGTTCTAGATTGAGAATTAGTCTAATTATTTTCTCGGCTTCCTGTAATTGTTCGTTATTGATCGATGATCGTTGAGATTCTAGCGCCTTAGGATGTTCGTACTTATCACTATAAATTTCAATATTTTTCATATTGTTAGTAATGTGTAGAATGCGCTGAAATGGTAATGTAATGTCTTTTTTTTCTACTTTGTAAAACCAGTCCGAATCATATGCCAGCCAGTCGTGGTTATCTGTATCTAAATGAGCCAGCAAAATTTCAGGGCTAAGTAATGTCATAAAGCTAGGTTGTAGTTCCAAATCTGAACTGACTTCCATTTTTTCATTCATTTTAAATCTCCTGAAAATTTATTCAATCGCATATTTTAATGTCTAAAACTTTATTGTTTCTTTAAATGTGTGCTTTGTATTTTTTTATATCCACTTTAATGATTTTGATTGGGGTTGTAAAAGAATGTTTATTTGTTGTCTTTATTAATTCTTTCTTCTCTGCGTTATTTAAAGCGTAAAAAATATATAGGAAGTTTAAAAGATAATACTTAAAAATTACTCATATAACATGATGATATCAGTTTTATAAAAAAATAAATTGGCAACATTTAAAAGTATTGAAACATAGCAGGGTTAGAGCAAAAGCATTTTATCTCTTATGGTGAATATAGCCGCTATATAACGGTGCATCTATAATTTTAATAGAGGAAGAGATAATCATGGCTAATCAAGATTCTAGACAAGATGATCAAGATAATAATTCAGGTACCTCAAACCGTGGATTCGCCAGCATGGATCCAGATCGCTTACGGGAAATAGCGAGTAAGGGCGGACGCGCAGCCCATGCAAGCGGAAATGCGCATGAATTTACCACCGAAGAAGCCCGTGAGGCTGGACGTATGGCCCATTCACGGGGAAATGCACATGAATTTACTTCAGAAGAAGCGCGTGAAGCTGGTTCTTTAAGTCATAAAAATGGCCGTCGTTCTAGCAGCCGCGATGACGACGACGATTATGACGATCGTGGTGGCCGAGGCCGCAGTCGTCGTGATGACGACGATGA
>NZ_LZPJ01000057.1:0-5962 GCF_001729365.1 Acinetobacter sp. YK3 | reverse complement strand
ATGGATTTCTTTGACAAATTAAAATCATGTTCACGTGGTTTTGCATCACTCGACTATAACTTTGTTCGTTTCGAAAGTTCAGCTTTGGTTAAGGTGGATGTATTAATTAATAGCGAGAAGGTTGATGCCTTGGCGATGATTTGCCACCGTCAGGATGCGCGTCATCGTGGTATTGCACTGGTTGAGAAAATGAAAGATCTCATTCCACGTCAAATGTACGATGTTGCGATTCAGGCTGCGATTGGTGCACAGATCATTGCCCGCTCTACTGTAAAAGCGATGCGTAAAAACGTATTGGCTAAATGTTATGGTGGTGACGTTTCACGTAAGAAGAAACTTCTTGCGAAGCAGAAAGAAGGTAAGAAACGTATGAAGCAAGTGGGAAGTGTTGAAATTCCACAAGAAGCGTTCTTGGCTGTATTGAAAGTCGATAGATAAAGAAATGAAGCTGGGGAAACCTTTGGTTTTACCGAGCTGCAAAACGAGCAGTGAGACTGCAAGAGAGGGTTTGTGGATTTTGATTTTAATTTGATTCTGGTACCAGCGACGCTGATTTTCTTTTTGGTGTGGTTGCTTGATAAATTTGTATTTAAACAACGTGCAAATAAAGGGCGGAATCAGGAACATTTTCTTATCACATGGGCATATGACTTCTGGCCTGTGTTGGCGGTCGTGCTAATTCTACGTTCTTTCTTATATGAACCATTTAATATCCCTTCTGACTCAATGGTACCGACCTTGGAGACAGGTGATTTTATTCTGGTGAATAAATTTGATTATGGTTTACGTCTCCCTGTCGTAAACACCAAAGTTGTCAATGTTGGCGAGCCTAAACGTGGTGAAGTGATTGTATTTCGTTATCCACCGCAACCAACGATTAGCTATATTAAACGTGTAGTGGGTTTGCCGGGTGATCATATCCAGTTTAAAGCGGGTGAGTTAACGATTAATGGTCAGCAAATTGCAAAAGTGGTAACACAATTCTCACGTGTGAAAGACCAGCAAGACACACCAACTGCTTTGTATTTTAAAGAAACATTAGGTGAACACCAGCATTTGATTCGTTATCTGGAAGGGCGTAACCCACTGGTTGAACAGTTCCAGTTTGCGCAATTAAAAGGTGCTGAAGCCTTGGTTCCATTTGTTGCTAAAGCCAATGACGTCTTTATCAAAAGCAATGGACAGGATTGGGAAGTCACCGTGCCTGAAGGTCAATATTTCGCAATGGGCGATAACCGTGACCAAAGTGCGGATAGTCGTTTTTGGGGCTTTGTACCTGAAGCGAATTTAACAGGTCGAGCTTTTTATATATGGATGCATAAAGAGCCGGGCTTTAATCTTCCAAGTTTCAACCGAAATGGTAAGATTGATTGATAAAAACATAAAGGAAATATAAAGATGCGTAAATCTCAACTTGGGACTTCGTATATTGCAATTTTATTTGGGGTGGTTTTATTTGCAGTTGCTGTGAAAGCAGCAATTGCGATCTGGCCAGCATACTGGGATGACAAGCTGATTAATAGTCAGATTGAAGGCTTATTAAAAGATAGCCCTGCGAACATTACACCAAGTAAGTTCGCCTCTCAGATGGATCAACGTTTTGATATGAACGGTATCCGTGATCTACATTTTAAGGATATTGCGCAAGTGACTTATAAAGATGATCTTGTCGTAGTAAAGAAGTATGAAATCCGTAAGCCTTTCATGCTAAATATTAGTCTAGTTATGACCTTTGAGAAGACTTTTGACCAAAAATCTGCAAAACAAGCTCAATGATACTCGGTTGCAAGGACGAATCGGTCACCAGTTTAAACAGATTGATTTGTTGAAACTGGCCTTAACCCATCGTTCTGTCAGCCATAAACACAATTATGAACGCCTAGAATTTCTAGGCGATTCATTATTGGGAATGATCGTTGCGAATTATTTGTACAATGCCTATCCGCTGGAAAATGAAGGTCGCTTAACGCGAATGCGTGCGACTCTGGTTCGACAGGAAGCGTTAGGAAAAATCGCAAATGATTTACAACTGAGTCGGTCATTAATTTTAAGCACTGGCGAGCTAAAATCAGGTGGTCATCACCGTGAATCGATTTTGGCAGACACAGTTGAAGCAATTATTGGTGCTATTTATTTAGACTGTAATGATCTCAACCTGTTGGAACGCATTGTGTTAAAATGGTATGAACCATATCTTGATCATATCGAACCGACAGATCAACTGAAAGACCCGAAATCACGTTTGCAAGAGTATTTACAAGCACGTAAAAAACCTCTCCCAGTTTACGAGGTTGTAGATATTCAGGGCGATGCGCCGAATCAGCATTTCAAAGTGGAATGTTTGGTCGATGGATTGCCAAAAATTCAAGGCGAGGGCTCAAGTCGTCGTTTTGCCGAACAAACGGCAGCGGCAGAGATTTTAAAATTATTGGAGCAATAACCTGATGTCCCATTCAAATGAAAATAAGCCAGAAGCAGCAGCTGAGCAGCAAGACGGCAATAACTTAATTGATCAATTTTTTAGTTCTCAAGGAACGACGATTCCTTCAGATTTTAAAAGCGGTTTTGTTGCGATCGTTGGTCGCCCAAATGTCGGTAAGTCGACATTAATGAACCATTTATTGGGTCAAAAACTGTCAATTACTTCACGTAAGCCACAAACCACACGTCATAAAATTGTTGGTATTGATTCTCGTGAAAAATCACAGGCGGTATTTGTTGATACTCCAGGGATGCATAAGAAAGAAGTGCGTGCGATCAATAAAATGATGAACCGCGCTGCTCATTCAGCATTGCGTGATGTGAATCTGGTTTTATTTGTGGTTGATGCACAGAAGTGGACTCAAAACGATGAACTGGTTTTGGAAAAGCTGAAAAATGCAGATATGCCCGTAATTCTTGTGATCAATAAGCTGGATACCTTTGAGAACAAAAACGAAGCATTACCGCTGATTCGTGAACGTGCCAAGTTAATGAACTTTGCCGAGATTGTTCCTGTATCTGCATTGCGTGGTGCCAATCTTGAGCATCTGCGTGATACGATTGAAAAGTATCTGCCTTATCAGCCGCCATTGTATTCACTGGATCAGATTACTGACCGTTCTGAACGCTTCCTTGCGAGTGAAATTATTCGTGAGAAAATCATGCGTCAGTTGGGTGAAGAACTGCCATACGATTTGACTGTACAGATTGAATCTTTTAAAACAGAAGAAGCGACTGTAAATGAAAAAACGGGGCGTTTAAAACCACCTTGTACTTATATTGATGCGACGATCTTTGTTGAACGCCAAGGCCAAAAAGCCATTGTGATTGGTGATAAGGGTGCGAAGCTGAAAAGCATTGGTATGGATGCGCGTGCTGACATGGAAAAAATGTTTGAACAAAAGATCATGCTAACGCTTTGGGTGAAAGTCAAAGGTGGCTGGTCTGATGATGAGCGTGCTTTGAAAAGCTTGGGTTATAGCGATATTTAAGCAATGGAAACAGGTATGAAAACAACAATTCGTGTATTCGCAATCGTGACATGTATTTTCATGTTGCAAGGGTGTGTTCATAAGCTTGTAACTGTACCTGTTAAAGTGGCTTATAAGACAACTAAAGGTGTAGTCAAGGGAACGGCAGCTGTCGTTGGTGCGGTTATTCCTGATGGTGATGATGAAGAAAAGGATGAAAAGAAGAAGGACTAATATCGTTCCATGATGCGTAATGAAGTCCTGCATGGCTATTTGATTCATCATCGTAAATATCGTGAAAAAAGCCATATTGTGCATTTATTTACACAAGAATATGGTCGGGTGGATGGAATCTTAAGACAGATTCCTCCACCGCAGTATCAACCTATTTGCTTGCAAGCGACAGGCAAATCCGAGCTTAAAAATTTCACTAAACTGGAAATTCTGAATCAGCCTGTTTTCTTTCATGGCGATGCATTTTTTGCCGGTTTCTATTTAAATGAAATTGTGTTGCGCCTTTGTCCCTTGGAAGAGGCTTTACCGCAAACATTTGAGCAATATCAGTTGACCTTGTTGCAGTTGCAGCAACTTGCTTCACATCAGCAAGCGTCTTTATTCTTACGACAAATCCTGCGTCAATTCGAGCATGTTTTATTGCAAGAGTTGGGCTATGCCATCGATTTCTCTGTGGATGCAAATCAACAAGACATCTTGCCACTTCGACATTATCAATTTCAGCTGAATGATGGCTTTCTGCCCGTTGCGCAAGCATCACGTTCGACACTTTCCGGTACGTTGATTGCATCTATGCAAAACCATGAAGATGGTCAGGATTTTTCTCACGAACAATTGCAATTATTGGGTAAACTATACCGTCAAATGATTAGCTCATTGTTGGGTGACCGGCCACTCAAAAGCCGTCAACTCTGGATTCAAAGTACACAAACTTGATATTCCTGATGTATTGAAAATAATTATTCAGGGCTAAACCGATAGGATATTTTTTATGGCTGCAATCTTGGGTGTAAACATTGATCATGTTGCAACATTAAGACAGGCACGTGGTACAACTTACCCTGATCCAGTTCAGGCTGCTTTGGTTTGTGAACAAGCGGGTGCAGAGGGGATTACCTTGCATTTACGTGAAGATCGTCGCCATATACAGGATGATGATGTACGTCGTATGCGCCCATTATTGAAAACTCGAATGAATCTTGAGTTGGCAGTGACAGATGAAATGGTTGCATTTGCCAAAGAGATTCAGCCTCAACATGTTTGCTTTGTCCCTGAACGTCGTCAAGAGGTGACAACCGAAGGTGGTCTGGATGTTGTAGGGCACTTTGAAAAAGTGAAGGCAGCAACACAAGCATTGGCTGCGATTGGCAGTGATGTGTCGTTATTTATCGATGCTGATCTGGCTCAAATTGATGCGGCTGTCGCATGTGGTGCGCCGACCATTGAGATTCATACTGGTGCTTATGCAGATGCAGAGACTGAGGAACAGCAGCAAGCAGAATTGGCTCGTATTATCAAAGGTGTGGAGTATGCAGCTGCTAAAGGTCTGGTTGTGAATGCAGGTCATGGCTTAAATCTGGACAATGTTGCAGCGATTGCAGCGATCCCTCAAATTCATGAGCTGAATATTGGTCACTCGATTATTGCAGATAGCGTATTCGTTGGACTGGCCCAAGCGGTAAAAGATATGAAAGCAGCAATTCAGGCTGCTGCGAGATAAGTTGATGAGTAGTGTAAATTATGATGAGTTAATGCAACCCGTCATTGCGTTTTTAGGTTGTACAACACCTCAGGTATGGTTGGATGAAGCGGTAAATAACCTTGATATCTTGATGCAAGACCATGCCAACTGTGAAAAGAAAGCAGCAAGTACAGCCATGAATTTGATGTTCCGCTATAGCTTTTTTACAGACTTGCAAGTGAAATTGGCGCAATTGGTTCGTGAAGAGATGCTGCATTATGAGCAGGTGCTTGAATTCATGAATAAGCGCGGCCAAGAATGGAAGGGTTTGAGTGCAGGGCGTTATGCAGGTGGGTTGCGTAAAGAAATCCGTACTTACGAGCCTGAAGCATTGATTGATGTCATGATCATTGGTGCATTTGTAGAAGCACGTTCATGTGAGCGTTTCTACGCGCTTGCACCGATTGTTGATGATGAGCTGGGGCGTTACTACCGTTATTTGCTTAAATCGGAATCTCGCCATTTTGAGGACTATTTAGCGTTGGCTTTAGATGTCGCAAAATCAGCGAAACTCAAAGATCCAGAAGAAGATATTCAGCAACGCATTGAATATATCCGTGAAGTGGAAAAAAATCTGATTTTAACTCCAGATGATACGTTCCGTTTTCATAGTGGTGTACCCGCAAAGGTTGCAGCTTAATCTGAATTTGAAAGAAAAAACCTCTGATCAGCAGAGGTTTTTTTATGACTATTGGATTTTATAGCGTCATAAAAAAAGCCCCGATCAATGATCAGGGCTTTTTAGAATCTTGGC
>NZ_LZPJ01000056.1:0-4404 GCF_001729365.1 Acinetobacter sp. YK3 | reverse complement strand
CGTTATGGATAATCATTTATTAAGATTATATTATTCTTTGGATGTCTTTCTAATGGCAGAAATCAAGATTTATCACAATCCTGCTTGTGGAACTTCTCGTAATACCTTGGCGTTGATTCGAAATACTGGAATTGAACCGACCATCATTGAATATTTAATTCATCCCCCGACACAAAATGAATTGGTACAACTGATTCAGGATGCGCAGTTAACTGTACGAGATGCAATTCGAAAAAATGTCGAGCCCTATCATGCACTGAATTTGGATCGTGATGACTGGACGGATGAACAACTGATCCAGTTTATGCTTGAGCATCCAATTCTGATCAATCGTCCTTTTGTAGTGACCTCAACGGGAACCCGCCTTTGTCGTCCGTCAGAAGTTGTACTCGACATTTTAGTGCTTGCCCAAAAAGGTGCTTTCAATAAAGAAGATGGCGAGCAGATCATTGATGAAAATGGACAGCGTATCCAGTAAACCCTGATGAATGAAATGAATAAGTTAAGTCGGAGATAGAGATGGATGCCGTCAATTTTTTTAAATGCTTATCGGATGAAACAAGGCTGAGTATTGTGATGCTCGTTGCGGAGCATAAAGAATTATGCGTCTGTGATTTAACTGAAAAATTACAATTAAGCCAGCCAAAGATTTCTCGCCATTTAGCTTTATTACGTGCAAGTGGAATATTACAAGATCGCCGTCAGGGACAATGGGTGTACTACAGTATTGCGGCCCATTTACCAAGTTGGTGTAACGAAATCTTTGACGTTTTGAAGTTACAGCACACAACAATTTTCCCTCAATTACAACGCTTAGATCGCAAAAGCTGTTGCGAATAAAACCTATGAAAAAGTTATCCTTTTTAGATCGTCATCTGACCGTGTGGATTTTTCTTGCAATGGGCTTAGGCGTTGCAATAGGCGTATTTTTCCCACAAGCCTCTATTGCTTTGGATCGGATGCATGTTGATTCGGTCAATATTCCGATTGCAATCGGACTGATTTTGATGATGTATCCTCCTTTGGCAAAAGTGGACTATGCAAGCCTGCCCGAGGTATTTAAAGATAAAAAGACGCTGAGCTTGTCTTTGATACAGAACTGGCTGATTGCACCAAGCTTGATGTTTGGTCTGGCGATTATTTTTTTGCATCATTATCCTGAATATATGACGGGGCTCATTCTTATTGGTTTGGCGCGTTGTATTGCGATGGTTTTGGTCTGGAATGATTTGGCTTGTGGTGATAACCAGTATGTCGCCGCTCTTGTGGCCTTTAATAGCGTGTTTCAGATTCTATTTTTTAGTACCTATGCCTGGTTATTTTTGAGTGTCTTGCCGCCGTATTTTGGTATCGCAGGGCAAGTGATCCATGTCGATTTCTGGACAATTACCCATGCCGTACTGGTTTATTTAGGGATTCCATTTTTTCTTGGATTTATGACTCGTTTGGTTTTGGTGAAAACTAAAGGGCTGGAATGGTATCAGCATCATTTTATTCCCAAGATTAGTCCATTTAGTTTATTGGCTTTGCTGTTCACGATTGTCGCTATGTTTAGCCTGAAAGGTGGTGAGGTGATTAGCCTGCCTTTAGATGTGATCCGTATTGCGATTCCGCTGACAATTTACTTTGTTGTAATGTTCTTCATTAGCTTTTTTATGAGCAAATGGATGGGGAATGATTATCCCAAAACAACAGCAATATCTTTTACCGCTGCGGGGAATAATTTCGAACTGGCCCTTGCCGTTGCGATTGCAACATTTGGCTTGGCTTCACCAGTGGCTTTTACAACGGTGATTGGCCCATTGGTTGAAGTTCCTGTGTTGATTGCATTGGTCAGTGTGTCTTTGTGGTTAAGAAAGAGATTATTTTCTCAATCAAGCGCCTAAAAGGACTAATTAAAAAGTTAAAAAATTCAATCAGCTAAGTTTTATTTTTGACATAAATTGTAAATCGCTTGAAATTTAATCCATTTGGATTATTATTTTAATCTAGATGGATTAGATCTTAAGTGAACAAAATCCAAAATCATAAGTATGAAACCAGTGGATAGGTTGATTAGAAATTGATTAAAAAGGAAAAAATTTATGGAAAAACGCAATAAAGTAAAAACGGCAATTTTTTTAACGGTAATGGGTTCTGCCGGGCTAACTGCATGCAATGACGATGATCATTCAAGTTCGGCCAGCAATCAGCCACCTCCAGTTACTGAACCCACTGATTGTATGTGGCAAAACTCGGTTACCAGTAAATCACATACTGGTGAAGATCCACTTAATTTTGCATTTCCTGATACCAATGTAAATTACTGGTCATCTGAGTTTACGGTACCTGAGGGTGCCAAAGTGATGATTGATGGAGATTATCCTTATTCTCGTCATTTTTCTCTGGTCAGCTATACCGCAAAAGGTGAGCGGGTCAATTCGTTGCTTGATCGGGCGATTGAACCAAATCAAGGGGCAACCAATCCTTTTATAGAAGGCAATAATCGTCTGGGAAAAGAGCGCGCATATTCAGCACAACTACAACTGGCAGACTTACCTGCTACACCAGCCAAAAATACGCTTTATGCGCCTAAAACAGCAGATAATAAAGTTGCCATTTTATATCGTGTCTATGTCCCTAACAAAAATATGAATGAGAAAGGCAATGTAAGTTTTCCACGTTTTAAAGTTCAGCTTGCCAATGGTGAGGTGAAAAAGGGCAATGAGGTTTGTAATATCTTACAGGTTAAGCAAGGACCGATTGATCGTACAACAACATTGCCTTTACAAGCGACTTTAGCTGCATTCAATCAAAATCGTTATGAAGGTTTTCCGGCTCAGTTGGAACCAAAGTGGTACAAGGCTTTTAGTGGTTTAGATAATTTTAAATGTACTTATAAGTTTGACCCAGTGACCAAGCAACCTTTAGAAAAGTGTGAGGGTTTAACGGTTACGCCGAAACTCAACTATTGGGCGACACCAGATAATGAATACGTGTTTGCGGCAACCAGTCGTAGACTAGGTAAAGTGATTGAGCTTCGTGGTAAAGTACCAAATACTGAAAAAACCTTTAATAATGATCAGTTTGTTCAAAAGACAGATGTACGTTATTGGTCGATTTGTAGTAATGAAATCATAAGTACCGCAACCAATTATTGTCTGTATGATGAAAATATTCAGAAAGTTGATAAAGATGGGTTTTATACCATTGTCGCATCTTTAGCCGAAGACAGACCTACAAATGCACGTGAAGAATGTGGTGTGTATTTCCTAGAGTTAAGTCCAAGAGGCTCAGGTTATACTGCTGAGGATGGAAAAACGTTTGGACACCCTGACTTTGGTCTATTGATCATGCGTAATTTATTACCTGATCCTGAATTTAAGCACGCCGTACAAAATGTCAAAGCATGGAGTGATGAAAAAACAGTGATGGGGGATTACTTACCAGATATTCGCTATACCTCTAAAGCTGCTTTTGAAGACAGAGGCTGTGTTTAAGCTGTTACATCTACCTCACGCATTAAACCAATCTTGTTGAAAGATTGGTTTAATTTTGATGCCTTATGATATAAAAGCAATCGATTCAAATCTTTCCCTGTGAAATAGCATGACCAATCAAACGAAAGAGAAGCTGATCGAAGCAGCTATTGTTCTTTTTTCGCAGAACAATGTTGAAACGCTTTCTGTTCAGAAAATAAATGAAACTGCTGGGGTGGCAAATAAATCTGCACTTTACTATCACTTCAAAAATAAGTGGGGATTGGTCGAAGCTGCATTGGCACATGTGATGCAACCTTACGTCAATGATAGCTTGGCTCTGCTCAATGTAATACAGCCAGAACAGGTACAAGTCTCAGATGTTGTCGATGCGCTCATGAAGCCTATGGTCAACATCCTCTTGCAGGAAAATGGTATTCATTATCTGAAATTCTTCTCCAAGACAATAAGTGCAGGAGATGAGGGGCGAATGATCGTTGCCAAGACACTGGTACCCATTTCAAATAAAGCAGTTGAACTTTTAATGCTTGCTTTACCTGAAGCAGAGCAGGATGCGCTATCGCTCAAAGTATTGTTCACCTTTAATACAATCTTAAATATTATTAGTGACATTGGGCTTGAACATTTCTGGCCAACCAATGTGAAAGATCATCGATTGATTGGTAAATATTTGAAAGATTATATTGAGGGGGCAATACGTTTCAAAGCAAATCATACTTATTGATTTTCAACCGCAAATATATGGATTGTTCAAGTTGGATTTATCATTTTTTTTATCGAATTTAAAGTTTGATAAACCGAAATGGAATAATCTGTTTGGTTTATAATCTTGGTTTTTATTTTACCAAATGGTTAAATTAAATAATTGTAAAATATTAATAAGATTTTCTCTGTTCTTTTTGGTTCTATCGATATAATTTAATAT
>NZ_LZPJ01000055.1:0-37718 GCF_001729365.1 Acinetobacter sp. YK3 | reverse complement strand
TCTTTAATTGACTTCCAGCGACCACCCCAAGTCAAGCCAACCGATTCGGCGACTTGGCCGTACAGTTCATAACCGCGCATTGCCCACGGATCTCGTTCACTAATCACGACTTTCCCATTGCGTTTAAAGGCGACATCGGCTGCTAGACCAAATTGGTGATAACTTTGATAGCCTTTGGCGCGCGTGGTATTCGGGTTGCCCGCCAGCATGTTTTGGCGATTTGGACTACGATAACCTTCAAGTAGTACCAGTTCATAGCCATGCTGTTCTTTCATGATTTTAAAGACCATGAGCAGACGCTGTTTGTAACGTGGGTTAATTTTATCCCATTTACGATCCACCATTGATGAATCCAGACTGCCATGAGAATGGGTCAACGGCACTTCAATTTGTGAAGCATCAACGCTTGGATCGGTCGTATGTTGAGCCTGATAAGCCTCTTCTAAGCGCGTTGCTTCCACAATCGCATCTTGAATAAGTGTTTCATCGACATCTGGTGGAGGGCTAAGCATTTCTCCATTGAGTAAGGCATAGACCTGTGGATCAGTTTCTTTTAAGTATTCAGCTTCAATCCGTGTTGAACTGATAGGGCGCGTAAACGCAAAGATCAGAATACTGGCAAATAAAAAGAAACCTGCGATTAGGATCCACCATTGTTGCAAATGCCAATGTGATTGTAATTTTTCTGGTGACGCTGCCTGATGCATATGCTCTGCAAATTGCATGGCATTGGCGATTTTCTTTTTCCCGCTTGGAAGTAAGGATTGTAAAAGCTGCGTACATTTGTAACGCAGCTCATAGGACATCAATAAAGTAAGCCCAATTGCAACCCCGACAAAGCAGAGAAAAATAAACCAGATCATGTGTTACTTGAGTTCATTTACAGCAAAAGGCTTCTGGGTAACTTTAATCTGTACGGTTGCATCAGGTGCTTCCGCTTCTGGCTCTTTGGGAGCGACCACTTTAGCAGGCTGAGCTACGGGTTTTACCACTTTTGCTGGCACAGCTTCGCTTTTTGGATGAACTGCTTTTGCTGGAGCTACAGGCTGAGCTGCTTTGGCATTGGGTTCATTGGCAAATGGCGATGCATGTTGTGCCGTTTGAGCAGGCGCAGCAGCAGGTGGCGGAGTGCGTTGGAAGAACTTATTCAGGTCATTACTACCCGGTTGAGTAAAGTTACTGTCTTCTTCTGACTCAGTTGATTCATATTGAACAGGAGCCGCCACTTCTGTTGTCTGTGTCGTTTGTTTGGCACCCGGAAGTACCGTGGTATTTTCTTCTACAACCTGAGTCGGTTCGACATATTCACTAGATGATCCTGTTCCTGTGGACAACATAAAGAAAAATAATGTGGTCAAAATAATCCCTGAAATAAATCCAATCAGTAAATAGATCACAGGAGATAATGTTTTTTTCTTATTTGTCTGTAAGATGCGTAAAGAGGTAGTTCTTTCCTGACTCATACTTCAATCAACTAAGGCAAATGGATAGTAATATGTGCTTCTTCTGCTGGCGCTGAAATCACATTTTGATAGGGTGTTAAAGCATTATGATTTTGTTTGTTCAGCATAAACTTTAAACCTGCGAAGGTCAGCGCTGCGAATAACAATAAGAAAATCAGGATCCAGAAAAATGGCAATTCATGATGAATAATATGTTTGATCTGATCTGGAATCGCGGCGAACGGAGAGAATGCTGCTTTTTTGCCTTTGAGATAATCAATTTCATCACCCACACGTGCAACCAGATGATTGAGGCTTTCAACGGACTCAAGACGATATTTACCTTGAAAACCAAGCAATAAACAGTAATGAAATACTTCAAGCGATGCCAGACGATCTTTGCCGCGACTACGCAATTGCTCTAGAATCTCAAAAAAGCGATAACCAGCAAGTTGAGAGCCAAATAAACTTAACTGTAACGGGCTGATGAGCCAGCTATTTTGCAAGTTAAAGTAGGCAGCATCTTGTTGCGTTGCAATGGTTTCATCAATCAATGCACAAAACGCATATTTCGCATCATGAATATCATCTGCTGAAAATTGCAGTCGCTTCGCCTGTTGCTCAAAACGGTTGAGTAAATCCAGAATTTTTTCACGAAAATCACTTGGATTTGAGGGGATATAGCGATTACGCAGCAAGAAAACTAAATAAAATCCATCATGTAACAGATCAATCAGATTCGTTGCTTGTGCTTTATTTTGTGGTTGGTCAGAGCTAGGTAAGCCTGAACCAATTTTTCCATCATCAAATAAAGAAGGAATACCAGCTGGATGTTGAGTCATTGTTATTCTCTTAACTATTCATTACAGCAATGAGTTCAATACTAATATCTTGGAAACCTGCTGGCACATAGACACAGATGGATTCTGACTCAAGCATACGTTGATAGAGTTCGTGATGCGGTTCAATTTCGAAATAACTCACACCTGAACGCACTGGAATTGCTGTTGGGACTTGCATCAAATGATGCAGTGGAACCGCAGGCAATGCTGCAATCACGCGTTGCTCTACATCAATGGTGCTACCGACTTTAAAGCGTAACGGCACAATCTGGATGAGTTCATGCGTTTGCATCATGCTGCTCGAGACTGCGATATAAAGACGTGTATCACGGGTAATCTTGTCAGACTCAAGGCTGCCGACCCAGTAAGATGGGCGTGTTTCTTTCAAGGCAATGCTGAAATAGCGGCTCGAAATAATGGTATCCAGCAAATCTCTCAGAATGACATCGAGTTGCTGGAAACTGTCCTGTAACTGATGGTGCTTATAATGCGGTAAATGATCGACATCATAAGCGGTTGAGAAGGTCAGCAGGGAACCAGTCAGACGCAATAACTCAGAGAATAAACGTTCTGGATGAATTTGCGGATAATGCAGTAAATGATTCAATCCCGCATAGGCCGTATTCAAGGCATTGATTAACCAGAATGAAACGATATCTCCTGAACGGAACTCAATCAGTTTTTGCTCGTTTTCACGGTTATTGCTTTGAATGGTTTTAATCTTGGCCTTAATTACATTCAACGTGCGTTTTAAGTTGTTGATTAAAGACTCTGACGCAGCCACATGTAAAATTGGTGGAATGAATTTGCTATCCAGCTCAAATGTACCTGAACTTTGGCGTTTTAATCTTCCTACAGCTAAATACAAGAAGCCATCAAGATTCTGGGTCGGTTGAACATGCGGATCAAGCAATTTAAATTCTGCACGACGACGCAACAAACTTAGCTCAGCAGGGCTGGCATCTGTAAACAGGTCGTGTGTTTCTGACAGATAGTTATGATAACGACTCGACAGGGAGCGTGTCTCATCGGCAATATTTTTCTTATTTGCCTGCAAAATTGGCAGGGCAAGGTAAACAATCATTTCACCTTGCAGATTTAAATCATCCAGCAATAGTGGTTCTGGTAATAAATCTTGTGCTGGTGCATGGTAGATCTCACCATCTTGCCAGATGATCTCAGCTTCTTCTAAAGCCAGAATATGGGTTGAAAGCTGTACTTCATCAAATTTGAGCTTTTGTACGCCATAAGCATGCGGAATTAACGCCCGAACCGTATGATTCAAGCGTTGCTCGTGGTACGTATCCTGAATCTGGAAATGCTGAGGACGTAAAAACAGGCCCTCACCCCAAAGAATTTTCTCTGCTTTAAACATATCGATTTACCAACAATTATTCGTATTCATTCTTTGGTTGCACGCCGAGCGTATCTTGCAGCATTTGTAATGGATGCTCGTCTTTAATCACTTGGGTTAACCATTCATGCAGCGGCATTTGGCTCCACTTAATGGTTTTTTGCAACATATAGCTCACAGGACTATGCGGTTCATTCTTTTGGAAATAGGTCGCGATTTCCTGTAAAACGCGCATCGCTTGCTCACGATTTTCAACATGCGATTGAACTTGGGGCTGGAAGGTTGGTTGCGCCTGAACCGCAGTCGGTTGAGTCGTCACGTTTTGTGTTGTCGTGGTCATAGCGGGTTCACTGTCAGTCGCCACGGTTTGAGTCACTTGCTCAAACTGTTCTGTTTTATAAATTTTCTTAAGACTAATATGAATATTATCGAGACTAGAGTCAATTGCAGCAAAGCTTGGTGAATCTAAGCCAAGTAAACCATCCAGCACATTTTTCAGTGTCGACCACTGTTGAAAAATTTCGGTAAAATGTTGATAGTTTTGGCGCTGGAAAGCTTTATCGGTACTGAGTAAAGCTTGCTCAAACTGTTCTAGCTCGCTTGTACTGCTCGCACTTTCATAGTCATCACTTTGTTTACGACGGATATTTTCATGGTAAAGAAAATTATCATAGTCGAGTAGGTGATAAAAAGGTGCGTGATTGATCAAAGGAACTTTTTTAATCAGCAATGGTAACTGGTTAATTAAACCCTGTAACAGCCCAATACGTTGATCCAGATCATTATCTTCTACTTCTGGATGAAGTGTCAGCCAATACTGCTCAAGTAAACGGTGACTGAGCTCAAGGCTCTTCGCGATACCTTCGAAACCATATAGATTTGCCCAGGCTTCAGAAAGCCAAGTGAGAATACGGATATCTTTGCTTTTGGTTTGCAGTAAATCAATCGATGTTGCTGCAACAAAATCCCAATCTGCCTGTTTCGGTTCCGTGACCCAATCGCCTTGATCAAGCAAAAGATCATCTTGAGTTCGGGCCTTTTTAATGGCATGGAACTCATTTGAAAAAGAGTAATCTTCACCGCAAGGTGATTGCTCATTAATCGGTGTCAGTAATGGGTTAATATCCATATGTATCACAGTGTTGGCTCAATCTTAAATTTCAGCTTTCGCTTTTTTGCTGGTACGCTTTTTCGTGGTTTTGGCAACTGGATCAAGTTGATAGATGATTTCATCATCTTTGGTATCAATATTGATCAGTTTCGGCAGTTTATGATCAGCCAGCGCCACCAGAATTTCTGTTGCCAGCGCTGGTAAAACGGTCGAATTTAAAATGTTGTCCACATTTCGCGCACCACTATCGACTTCAGTACAACGACTTAAAATCAGTTCAATTAAATCTTCTGAATATTGAACCTGAGTTGCATATTGTTTTTCAATACGCGCAACAATCTTGCCAAGCTTATGTTTGATGATACGAACCAGCAAATCATCATGTAAAGGGAAGTAAGGCACGATTCGCATACGGCCAATAAATGCTGGCTTAAACTGTTTATATAAGCTTGGCTTTAAATGCTCGACCAAGTCATCCGCATTTGGCCATTCTTCTACAGGCTGATTTAGGCAAGCTTGCATGATGGCGCTTGAGCCCGTATTCGAGGTCAGGATGATGGTGGTATTTTTGAAATCAATTACTCGACCTTCACCATCTTCTAAAGTCCCTTTGTCGAATACCTGATAAAACAGTTCCTGAACATCGCTATGCGCTTTTTCAATTTCGTCCAGAAGCACAACACTATAAGGATTACGACGTACCGCCTCAGTTAAAACACCGCCTTGACCATAACCGACATAACCTGGAGGCGCGCCTTTTAATGATGAAACGGTATGTGCTTCCTGATATTCAGACATATTGATGGTGATGAGATGCTGTTCACCGCCATATAACTCATTAGCCAAGGCAAGGGCGGTTTCAGTTTTACCCACACCACTTGGGCCGATCAGCATAAATACACCTTGCGGTTTATTTGGATCTTCCAGCTTGGCCTTAGAGGTCTTGATGCCTTTTACCAATTGATTTAATGCATAATCCTGACCCATGACGCGCTCGCCTAGCTTATCTTCAAGGGTTAGAATCTGTTTAATTTCATCATTTATCATATTGCCAACTGGAATACCGGTCCAGTCTGAAATAATCTCATTGATGATACGTGCGTTGACACGCTCAAACACCAGTGGTGCCTGACCTTGTAACTGAATGAGTTCAGCTCTTAATGCTGCAATTTGTGCATTATTTTCATCATTATTATCTTGCGTGCTGAGCTGCTGAATCTGTTTGACCAATGCCAGTTCTTGCTGCCACTTAAGCTCAATATCCTTAATTTCTTTATCTAAAGAGGCCAATTGCTGATTGAGATCTTCCAAACGTTCGTGATGAATCGGGAAGTGCTGATGCTCATTGGTCAAAATTTGCTGTTCTAATTTCAGGTTGTGCTGTTGCGCCTTTAACTGATCTAAAACGACAGGTTGGGCATTTTGCGTCAAGGCAACACGAGCAGCCGCAGTATCAAGCACACTGACTGCTTTGTCTGGAAGCTGGCGACCACTGATATAACGATGTGACGCTTGAACGGCTGTAATAATGGCCTGATCTTCAATATGCAGATTGAAATGATTCTGCATGACAGGAATCATGGCACGTAACATATCAATGGCGACTTCTTCAGTTGGTTCTTCAATCTTAACCACCTGAAAACGACGACTTAAAGCCGCATCTTTTTCAAAGTATTGCTTGTATTCAGCCCAAGTGGTTGCAGCAATTGTTCTGAGTTCACCACGCGCCAAAGCTGGTTTAAGCAAGTTGGCAGCATCATTTTGACCTGCCTGACCACCAGCACCGATCAGCGTATGAGCTTCATCAATAAATAGAATAATCGGATGAGTTGAAGATTGAACTTCCTGAATCACTTGTTTCAAACGATTCTCGAATTCACCTTTAACACTGGCACCTGCCTGTAATAAGCCCATGTCTAAAGCATGCAAGTGAACGTTTTTAAGTGCTTCTGGCACCAGACCTTGTGCAATCTTTAATGCAAGACCTTCTACAACCGCTGTTTTACCTACACCAGGTTCGCCCGTCAGAATCGGGTTGTTCTGGCGACGACGCATCAGGATATCGAGCATTAAACGAATTTCAAACTCTCGACCAATAACAGGATCAATTCCGCCTTGTTTTGCTTTCTCTGTCAGATTAATCGTATATTGATCCAGCGCAGGTGTTTTTACCGTCGTTGTAGCGGTGGCTTGAGTGTCATCTGACGATAGGTCAGATGCAGCAGAGGGTTCGGTTGCAGGCTGTTCCGTGCTTTTTCCGCAAATATCCAGAAACTTATGTTTCATGGTATCAATTGGGAAAAGCTCAAATAGACTAGACGCTCGGAAAGCGATCTGTTGTAAATCTGGCGCAGTGAGTAGGGCGATCAATAAATGACTGCTACGAATCACAGGTGTTTGTTCAGCCGATGCTAACAACCATGCTTGTTCAAATAATCTTACAATTGATTTAGCAAAAATAGGGGTGCGGGTATTGCCTTTTGGTAAAGAACCGATGGTTTCTTTTAAATCATTAATTAAGGCTTCAGCAGAGATATTATTTTTTTTTAATAAAATGTGTAAATCATTGGCAGGAGTTTGATTTAATAACTCAACCAGTAAGTGTTCAATCTCAATCTCATAGTTTAATTGGTTAATACAGTAATTTGCTGACTTTTCTAATGCAGTACGAGTAGGAGGTGATAGTTTTGTAATTAAAACCTTTAAGTTACTCATTTAATACTCACAGTAATTTTTAAATACCAAGTTCTATTCGGTACGTATTAACTTGATATGGTTGTTTTCTCTTAAAAATATTTTTTGAATAAAATCAAAAACTTAGCTAAACTCTACACGAGTATACAGATTATTCTACAACAAAAAATGTCACTTTTAAACAAAAAATGCACGCTATTTAAGTTTTTTTTTACAAGAATGTCTGTCATGAAACTTTAATAATGTTAATAAACGTAACTGGTATTGACTTTATGTGTGTTTTTTTTGTTAAATTCGCGGAAATGATGTAAATGTACAAAAATTGACGAGTAAGAGGGTTTTTTAACAATAATTGTCAGCTCTTCAATTATAAGTTAAATAATGACGAGGCATATTTTGAAAAAAGGTATTGTAATATCAATTCTTTGTATAGCGACTGGTTTAATCGGCAATTCAGTTTATGCTGAAGAGCAGGCGGCGAAACCAATTAAATTAAAAAGCAAATGTATTAAACAGAATCCGTTGGTGGCGAACCAAACGGATCAAACGCTATTGGGAATTTATCAACAAGTTTGTGATAAAGATAATGCTTCACGCGTCAATGACCTGTTAGCTCAAGCAGCAATGCGCATGTATGAAATCAAGCAGCCAATGAATGCCTTGAAACTGGCAACACAATTACAAGAGCAAAATGTACGTGGCGCGGCGTTAACCGATGTTGCTTTTCTAGCGAGTGTTGAACTTGCCAATGAAGCCCTTCAGCATATGCGCTCAAGTGAAATGCGTTACTTAAGTAATGAATTGACTTACCCACCTGCAAAACAGTTGAGTGACAATATCCGTGCGGCGGTACCAGCACCTGATACCTCAACCAGTAAAGCAATTACTGACGAATCTTTGAAAAAAGAGGTTCGAAATACGTCGTCGAATACAAATACTCGACGTACAACAAACAGAAAAGCACCTACAACCCAACCAGCACGTAATAATGTAACTCGTACAGCTGCGCCTAAACGACAGGCGCCTGCGACACCAGCAGTTACTAAACAACCAAATACTGTTCAAAAGACAGGTTCGAATCCTTTTGATTCGTTGAAATAATAAGCAAGGGTAAAAAGTTATGGCAAAGAGAGAAAGCGTACAGAAGAAACTGCAACGCATACGTCCTCCTCGTGTTCAGCTGACATATGATGTTGAAGTTGGTGATGGCAAAGAGTCAAAAGAACTCCCTTTTGTTGTCGGCGTTATGGGTGACTTCTCAGCAGCATCTGAGTTAGAGAAAACCAAATTAAAAGATAAGAAATTTATCAATGTCGACCTCGATAACATTGATGAAGTTATGGAATCACTGGCGCCACGCGCAGCTTTTCAAGTTGAGAATACCTTGACTGAAGAGGGTGGTCGTATGTCTGTTGATTTGACGTTTAATTCAATGGAAGACTTCCGCCCAGAGCAAGTTGTACAACAGGTTGATCCATTACGTAAACTGGTTGCTGCGCGTGAGCGTTTAACTGATTTGCGTAACAAGATTTCAAACAGTGAACGTTTAGAAGACTTGCTAGATGAAGTATTGAAAAATACTGATCAAATCCGTCAATTGAGTGCGGAGGCTGACAATGAGTAATTTACAAGCTGCCGCTGCGGCAAATAATGTAGAAGCTGAATCAGCGAATCTACTTGACTCAATCGTTGAGCAAAGCCGTATTGCACGTAATGATGATGAGCATGTTCGTGCAAAAAGTCTGATTGGCGAGCTCGCGAAAGAAGTGATGGCGGGAACCATTACGGTTTCTGAGAACATGACGCTATCGATCGATAAGCGTATTGCTGAAATTGATGCATTAATTTCGAATCAGCTTAGCCAGATTATGCACCATGAGCAATTCCAGAAAATTGAATCGACATGGCGTGGTCTTTACTATTTCTGCCAAGAAACACCTTCTAACTCAATGATCAAGATTCGTATGTTAAATACGACGAAAAAAGAGTTGGTGAAAGACTTTCAGGGTGCTACTGATTTTGATCAAAGCACACTGTTCAAAAAGATTTATGAAGAAGAATATGGCTCATTCGGTGGTGCACCGTATGCAGCCCTGATTGGTGATTTCGAGTTTGATCGTACGCCATCAGATATGTATTTACTGGAACAAATTTCTCATGTTGCTGCAGCAGCGCATGCGCCATTTGTTTCAGCTGCAAGCCCAAGCATTTTAGGCCTTGAATCATTTACTGATATTGATCGTCCACGTGATGTTTCAAAAATCTTTGAAACAGCGGAATACGTTCAATGGCGTTCTTTCCGTGATAGTGAAGATTCACGTTACGTTGCATTGACTATGCCACATGTCTTGGGTCGTCTGCCATACCATCCAAAAGAAGGGACTGCGACTGAAGGTTTCAACTTCATCGAAGATGTCTCTGGTGAAAACCATGATGATTATTTATGGATGAATGCGGCATATGCCTTTGGTACCCGTTTAACCAATGCATTTGATATGCATGGCTGGTGTGCTGCGATTCGTGGTGTAGAGGGTGGTGGTCTAGTTGAAGGCTTGCCAGTACATACCTTCAAGACCTCAGATGGCGAAGTGGTATTTAAATGTCCAACTGAAATTGCAATTACAGACCGTCGTGAGAAAGAACTGAGTGATCTTGGTTTCATTCCTCTCGTTCACTGCAAAAATACAGACTACGCTGCTTTCTTTGGTGCGCAATCGACGCAGAAACCGAAGAAATATGACAGCGATACGGCCAATGCCAACTCTGCACTTTCGAGCCAGATCCAGTACATCATGGCAGTTTCACGTATTGCACATTACTTAAAAGCAATGATGCGTGACAAAGTCGGAAGTTTTGCATCTGCGGGCAATGTTGAAGCCTTCTTAAATGAATGGTTATCTCAATATGTCTTGCTAGATGATGGTGCATCTCAAGAAGCAAAAGCACAATATCCGCTTCGTGAGGCATCTGTAAAAGTTGTAGAAGATCCAGCTCAACCGGGTCACTACAAGTCTGTGGTTTTCTTAAGACCACATTTCCAGCTGGATGAGTTGTCTGTTTCTTTACGACTCGTGACTGAACTACCTCAGTCCTCAAATTAACAATGAGATCAGCTAGATAATAACTTTAAATAAAATAGAGGTAATTTTTAAATGAAAGATATATATGTTGAGTTTCGTGGCAAGTACAAGGTAGACGGAGAATCTCGCGATTCTGAACACAAAGGTTGGCTTGAAGTTAACTCTTGGTCTCATAACATTCGTCAACCAAAATCTGCAACTTCAAGTAGCGTTGGTGGTCATACTGCTGAACGTGTTGAACACTCAGACATGATCTTCGTTAAAGATTTGGATGCAACTAGTCCAAAACTTTGGGAAGCTTGTTCAGCTGGTTATACATTTGATGAAGTACAAATCGATTACTACCGTGCAAATGGTGACAAGCGTATCAAGTACTTACAAATCAAATTGAAACACGTTCTTGTTTCAAGTGTAACTCCAACTGTGAATGAGGAAGGCGTTCCTACTGAAACATTTGGTTTGAAATATGCTGCTGTTGAGTGGACATATAACCAACAAGACATTAACGGTACTGCGAAAGGTGCTGTTACTAAGAAATGGTCACTTTCTAACAACACAGCGTCATACGCTGCGTAATAGAAATCGTGATGTTCTAGTAGAGGTTAATAGTTGCCTATTAGCCTCTATTTTTCCAAAATATTGTTCTTAAAATGAATTTAGATCATTTATATCCTTACGGTTTCCGGTCAACTTTGTTTGATCGTCTGGTGCCTGAGCAGGAAGATTATTTAAGAGGAATGTCGATTCAGCAATTACGAGAGTCTGTCGCTCGTGATCTGGAAGACTTGCTCAATAGTCGGATTGCACAATTTGATCGTGATATGGATGAATATCCACTCGCCAAGAAATCTATCTTGCAGTTTGGAATTATCGACTTCGTTGGCCTATCAACAGCCAATCCCCTAGATCGGGATAAAATTTGCCAGTCAATTGAGCAGTCAATTGCAGCACATGAGCCAAGATTGAGACAGATAAAAGTAGAAATGTTATTAGATGGTCACAATATGGGTTCACTTTGTTTAAGCATTCAAGCTTACTTAAACATACATCCTTTATATGAGCCGGTGTTCTTTGACGCTTTACTCAAACCCACAACACAACAATATGTTATTTCTGCCAGAACTTAGTGTGAGCGAACTGTGATAGAGCAACTTTTACCGTATTATGAAAAACAACTACAAGAATTCGGTCAACAATCCAGAGAGTTTGCGCAGAAGTATCCAAAAATTGCGCAGCGACTTTCCTTAAATCAGGAACAGATTGATGACCCGCATATTGAACGGTTAATTCAAGCTTTTTCCCTGATCGCTGCACGTATTGATAAAAAATTAGAAGACAGTTACGACGTATTTACTCATTCTTTGTTTGAGGTGATGTTTCCTCAATATTTACGTCATTTCCCCGCGTGTACGGTTGTTAGCTTTGAAGATATTAATAAACTAAAACAGCTTACGGCTGCCCATATTATTCCGCAAAAAACAGCTTTGAAATCGCGTAGCTTTAAAGGGGTTCAATGCGAGTTTAATACCACCAATGATGTTCACTTATTGCCGATTTCATTGACACAGTTAGACTTTCAAACCTCGCCAAGTACCCACATGCATTTGAACCAGAATGCCACTTTGAGCCTGAAATTTGAAATTTTTAATGATGCACAAAAGTGGATATTAGATGAGAAATTGCCGATTTATCTGGATGCAATTTCAAACTTTCCGTTGCAGGTTCTGGACAGTATTTTCCGTAAAGATACTGGCTTTGCCATACGTGTTGGGCAGCGCGTGGTAGAAATCAGTAATCCATTTGAAGTGATGGGTTTTACCGAACAGGAAAGCCTGTTACCGATTGATCAGCATACCCATCATGCTTATCGTTTACTGATGGAATATTTTTGCTTCCCTGAAAAATTCAATTATCTGAATCTGGATTTAAGCCGCTTAAAAGGATTGCTTAACCAGCAAAATCAGTTTGAAATACTGATTCATCTCAAACTGAATTTAAATGATCAGGCGGTAGTACGGAATTACTCTGAGCTGAATATCGCCAACTTTAAGTTATTTACCACACCTGCCATCAATCTGTTTGAAAAACAGGCTGAGCCGCAGAAAATTTCCCATACCCAATTACAATATCCATTGATCACCGATGCGCATCATCCTGAGCTTTATCAGGTCTATTCGGTGATTGAAATGAATATGGTGCGTGAGAAAACGAATCAGGAACAAACTCATCTTCCTGTATTGCCATTTTTTGCGATGAGCCATTACCAAAACGATAAAGTACAGTTCTTTTATTCGCTGAATTACGTGCCTGCACAAAATAAAACCACACAAATGGGCTATTCAATCGTTTCAAAACATTTGAAACCTTATGAAATTAAATCAGATTTTATTAGTACCCGCTTACTTTGCTCAAACGGTGATTTGCCGCATGAGGCTTTAAGCCAAAGTAATAATATCCTGAATCTGAATGACAGCAGTCTGGCACGACGCGCATTGATTTTAAAGCGCCCGACATCGCCTTTCCATTTTGACAAAAATAAAAATGAACAGTGGCGTATTATTTCCCATCTTTCACTCAATACTTTAGCATTGATGAAAGGGGATGCCTTGAGTCATGTCAAAGAGCTGTTGGCCTTATATAATTTACCGCATTCAAAAGAAAATATTTTACTCATTGATGCGCTCAAGCAGCTGAGCTTTTCAACCACCAATAAACTGGTGAACTCTAAACCTTTCCCGATGTTTATTCGCGGGGTGAAAGCTGAACTTGCTGTTAACAAGAGCGTATTTAGAGGCCATAGTTTATATATTTTCAGTCAATTGCTTAGCCATATTTTTAATCTGAAAGTTCAGATTAACAGTTTTGTCGATGTGGTCGTGAAAGACAGTCTTAATCAGCAGGAGATATACCAATGCGTGCAGAACGTTGGTGGCAAGACTCTTCTGTAGTCGACCAGATTTTTAAAAAAGCAGGCTCATTTGAGTTTATTCAGTCGACGCGTTTATTACGTCATTTACCTGTACCATCGCGTCAGCAGGATTGGTCTGATGACTTTAAGTTTGGAACGTCATTCAGTTTAAGTTTCCCTGCGACCGAAATTGAAGAACTGAGCTATCAGGATGAACGTATCCATTTGACCAATCTGGTGGTCGGTCTCACCGGTACACAGGGTGCACTGCCTTATACTTATACCAATAAATTAAAGCAGAGTTCGCGTCAGCAACGTCAGGAAATTAAAGCATTTTTAGGCTTGTTTAACCATAAACTCACGACAAAATATGTTGATGCCAGCATCGCCTATAATCTCCCTGTTCGTTATGAGATTGAACAAAAAAATCATTATCTCGATATTTTACATGCCTTAAATGGTTATATTCGTTCCCAGCACGAACAGCATGATCTAGACGAATATTTTGCTGAATTTTCTGGCTTGATGCAGGGACAGAATAATACTGCGCATGCCTTGAAAACCATTTTGGGACGTGTCTTTGATACCCAAGTCCAGATTCAGGAATTTATCAAAGAAAAATTCCAGTTGGGCGATGAACAGAAAACCACTTTAGGCGGTAGTCATCCAAGTTTACTGGGCATTAATACTTTCTGCGGGGATACCGTTGAGCAAATTGACGGAAAAATTGAAATTCAAATTGGCCCATTAAACCGCGAACAATATTTGGCTTTTTTACCGAATCAGCCGCTGAATAAAAAATTAAAAGATCTGATCCAGACTTGGTGCAGTCCGACGCTCTTTATTGATGTGCGGTTAATTCTTGATAAAAATGAAATCAGTCCGATTTGTCTGGATTCATCCCATGAAATGGGCTTGGGGCAGGGTGCATTTTTAATGCCATCAGTGCAGTTACAACATAACAGTGAAACGCGTTATGCGCTTTTAGGAGCTGCATAATGATCAAGAAAATACTCGCGACTTTAATCACCTGTTTTATTCTGGTTGCACTGATTGTGATCTTCTATTGGAGAGATACGCAATATTTACCCGAATCAGCCGACCTGATTAATTACTTCCTGATTCTGCCTATTGTCATTACATTTGTGTTGCTTTCGCCTTGGTTGATTTATAAAGGCTACCAAAAATATAAAGAGAAAAAGCAACAAGCTTTGGTCGCTGAGCAAAATAACAATACAGCAGAAGATGAGCAAGCACCTGTCGCGCAAGAAAGTAAGTGGTTGAATGTTAATTTGTATTCCGCTGCCGCTTATAGTGCATTGGGTGAAAATGATGCCATCCTGACAGGGATTAAAGAATTTGCCAGTCCACAGCTCGATCCACATTTATTGAGCTTTCAGGGATTGCCGATTTTATCCTATCGTATTGAAGAGCTGGATCAGCAAGTCCGTCAGGATGAAGAGGATGAATCGCAGTTTTTATCTATTCGGCAACAGCGGATCATGGCGCTGATTCAGCATCAGATTGAACAGCACAGTGATATTCTAGTTTCTATTTCAGACCATTTAAAGCGGTCTAGTCTGTTTTATGAAAACCAGAATTTGCATGAATATCGTATGCATCCTGCATGGATTGACCCGAGTTTTTCGGGAGAAGAGCACAGTGAAGAGATTCAGATCGAGCAGGTTTATCGCTTAGATAAGCTAAATTTACATATTTTGCTGTCTGAGGATGTTGTTCATACATGGAATGACCAAAGTAGTAATGAAATGATCCAGACGATTTTCTATGATCTGGGCATCATTCCACAAAAATTCCATATTGAATATCATTTTATCAGTGCAGCATCGACGGATCAGAATGTGGTCGAGTTAATCGAACGGATTCAAAAGCAGCCCAATGAAATTTCATTGATCATTACTGCAGACTCGGAAATTGATCAGGAAATCGTAGATGAAAAGGTATGGGGCTTGAGTGCCTATACGCCTGCTGAATTTGTCGGTAGTAGTTGTGTGGCGCATCCAGATGTACAACTGCTACAGCAACAGCCTTTAAAAACGTTAAAGCTGGTCTCTCATCAAAATAATTTAGACCAAATATTCAAAGAGCTAGAAATACATGATTTACCACAATACCAAGATGAAGAACCTTTTGTACTGGTGGTCGAGGATGGCACCGATATCAAGGTGGTCAAAAAGCTGGATCAGTTTTTTGCACAAAGCCCAGTAGAGCAGCATCATTATTTATATTGTAAACCTGCTGCTGGGAATACCCAGAACGTGGCAAAAGTTTTTGGATTGATGTTGGGGGCACATCTTCCAGATCAACAAGTTGCCTTTGTTTATGGACAAAATTTAAAAGCATTTATTCAAACTTTCCCAGAGATCTCACCAGATCCGGAAAGTGTAGCAATTGCTGATTGATTAACTTTATTAAGAATTTGAGAACTCAATGTATACCATTTTAGGTTATCTGTGGCAGTACATCACTAATCCTAAGGCAATCATTGCTTTGTCCTTATTTGTGGCGCTTATTTCTTCATATTCGTCGATTCCGCGTCATATCTTCTGGGCGCTGGCGGCGACTTATGCTTTGGGCCTGATTGTGTATGGGATTTACTGGTTGATCCAGAGAAAACGCCATGCGGAACAAGGTGAAGAACTTGCCAATGCGATTGAGCAGGACAGCAAGGCTGAGTACGGACAACAAAAAGATAAAGCCGAACTACAGCTAATCCAGCAGCAGATGAAAGAATCGATCCAGTTGATTCGCAAATCTAAACTGGGTGATAAAAAGGGCAATGCGGCTTTATACGAATTGCCTTGGTATATGGTGATTGGTAACCCGGCCGCAGGTAAGAGTTCGGCAATTTATAATTCTGGATTAAAGTTCCCATTTGAAGAAACTCATCAAAAGATGGTTTCTGCTGGCCTAAGCGGTACACGTAACTGTGACTGGTTCTTCTCAACAGAAGGGATCTTACTCGATACCGCAGGCCGTTATTCGGTGTACTCGGAAGATCATTCTGAATGGTTGGGTTTCTTAAATATCTTGAAGAAGAACCGTTCTAAGGCACCTGTGAATGGTCTGATCGTGATTGTCAGTATTGCTGAATTGATCAGCCAAAGTCCTGAAAACTCATTGAAACTGGCCAAGAATTTACGTGCCCGTATTCAGGATTTAACCGAGCGACTTGAAGTCGTTGTTCCGGTTTATCTAGTGTTCTCTAAAATGGACTTGATTGCAGGTTTTACCGAGTTCTTCGATTGTTATGAATCACAGGAATACAATCAGGCTTGGGGCGCAACGCTGCCGTATGAGCAAAACTCATCTCAGAATGCCGTCGAATTATTCGAAAAACATTACAGCATTCTTTACGATGGTCTCAAAAGCGTCAGCACCACGCATTTAAGTCGTCGTCATTCGCAAAATATTTCTCCAAGTGTGATGACATTCCCGCTGGAATTTAAAACCTTAAAACCTGCATTAAAAAGCTTTATCGGCACTTTGTTTGAAGATAACCCGTATCAGTTCCAACCTGTGTTCCGTGGTTTTTATTTCACCAGTGCTTTGCAGGAAGGCATTATTGAAAGTCCAATGACGGAAAATATTGCACAAGAGTTCCAGCTTCAGCAGATTCAGGCCAATGGTCAGGAGGGCGTGAGTCCATCTCTTGCACCAAATCACGGTTATTTCTTACAAGGTCTATTCTCGAATGTTATTTTGCGAGATAAGGACTTGGTCAAACAGCATATTAATCCTGCGAAAAAGCGTCAGCGCTATATTGGGTTTATTGCAGCGCTGGTCGGCGTTTCACTGGTCTTGGGCGTGTGGGTGTGGTCATATCGCAATAACCAGCAATTGATTGCAGATGTGCAGGCCGATTTAGATAAAGTGGTGCATTTGGAAAAAGCCTCAGGCCAACAGCTTTCAACTCAGCTTGAAGCTTTACTGATCTTGCAGGAACGCTTGCAACAGCTGGATGAGTTCAACGATCATCGTCCACTCAAATTCAGCTTTGGTTTGTACCAAGGCAATCAGTTACGTGAGAGCTTAAAAGCAGAATACTTAAAAGGGATCAAGCAGATTGTTCTGACGCCGACCCAACAAAATATTGCTCAGTATTTGCAACGTGTAAAAAATAATGAAGCAACCCTGAAAGCCAACCACGTTAATGTGGAAATCAAACAGGTTGCCAAGACTCAACAATATCTGGAGCCTTCGGACAGTAATCCGCAAGATGCCTATAATGCATTAAAAGCCTACTTAATGATGAGCAATCCAGAATATATGGATAGCAGTCATTTAAGTGATCAGGTATCGCGTTTCTGGCGTTCTTGGCTAGATGCTAACCGTGGTCAGATGCCGCGTGGCGAAATGATTCAGGATGCGGAAAAAATTCTTTCTTATGCCATGACATTGGCAAATCAGGAAGGTTTCCCTGTGCTTGAAACAGATGCGCAAGTGGTTGATCAAACACGTCAGGTACTCTTGTCAGTCATTCGTGGCATGCCAGCACGTGATCGTGTTTATAACGAAATCAAGATGCGTGCAGCAGTCCGTTTCCCTGCGGTGACCGTTGGACAGATCGTCGGTGAGCAAAACCGTTCGATTGTATTGGGCAGCTATGCATTACCAGGGGTGTTTACACAAAAAGCATGGGATGAATATGTTGAAAAGGCGATTGATGACGCTGCGAATAAACCAACAGACAGTAAAGACTGGGTGTTGAATAGCCGTCAATCTGATGACTTAACCTTCTCTGGTAGCCCAGAGCAGATTCGTAAACAACTGGTTGCATTGTATAAGCAAGAATATGTGACGGAATGGAAGAAGTTCCTGAGCGGTATTTATTATGCCAAAGCCGATCAGTTTAGCCAGCAAGTCAAGACCATTGATATCCTGGGTGAACCACAAAACTCACCAATCCGCACCTTATTACAACGTATTGCTATCGAGACCAACTGGGATAACCCGATTGTACAGGCTGAGCTTGCTGTACCTGAAAAAGGTTTTGTGGCTTGGTTCAAGCGTAAAGTATTGAATAACTCGGATGACAAAGCGGCTGCTCAAGCGGTGAATAAAGCGCAAGGTGCAATTTCTCAAGAGTACCAAATGTTCTATCAACTGGTGCGTAAGCGCGATGATTTACAAGATAAATCTCTGTTTGATGAATACATGAATAATCTTGCGCAAGTACGCAGCAAGTTTAATGATCTGAAAACAGCAGGCGAGATTGGCCCAAGCGCGATGGCCTTGGTGAAACAAACCATCAATGACCAAACTTCAGTTTTCAACATCACCCAGAAATATGTGGATGAGAAAATGATGGTGGGTCTTAAAGATACCGATCAGCAATTATTACAAAAGCTGTTGATGGGGCCGTTGACTCAATCGTTTGCCAGCTTGATTGCACCGACACAAGATGAGTTAAACAAATTGTGGGGCATTCAGGCGTATCAACCATTCAAAACCAATTTGAGCCAGAAGTATCCATTTAACTCAAGTGTAACTTTACAGGCAACCAGTAATGAAATTGGTCAGATCTTTGGTGAAACAGGTAGCATTGCACGCTTTGTCAAAGAAGCCTTAGATCCATTTGTGATTCGCCGTGGCTATGTGTTGACTTCTAAAACCTGGAAAGACTTGGGCATTAGCCTGAACCCACAATTTGTGATGGCATTCCAGCAATATGTCGCACCAATCAATGGTATGGCGACTGGTAGTCTGGATCAGCCAGCCGCTGCACCTGTGTCAAATCAATCGAACTTCCAGTTCTATCCATTACCGAATCCACAGTACTTGTCGTACACCATTGATATCGATGGTCAGCGTATGGTGTTTGAAAATGGCATTCAGCAATGGGTGAACTTCGTATGGCCGAATCAGGGTGCGATTCCTGGTGCTCGCATTACAGCAGTGGATCTTGAAGGTAAGACCCATACCATTTTCGAAGAGCCAGGTGAATATGGTATTAACCGTTTAATCGATGCGGCACAGCGTAAAGAGCAAAATGGTAGCTTTGAAATGACATGGACCAGCAAAGCTGAACCATCGTTAACCTTAAAAGTGAACTTCCGCCTGATTAGTGGTAATAGCTCAGGCAATATCGGCTCAAGCCGTGGTTATGCTGGCCTGCAACTGGTAGATAAAGTGGTGACAGAGAAAGCGGTACGTGTGGTTTCTGCGCAGGCAACACCTGCGGGTGCTGCACCTAAACCACAACCAGCTGCACCTGCTCAGCCGGGGGTAACACCGTAATGTTAGGGACAATCACGGAACATCAGGAGGTGCTGGGATGCAACAAGTAAAGACGACACCTTTGTATTACGGAAAGACACCCGCGCGTGGTGACTTTCTAAAATCTAAAGGACAATATGCATTGATTCAGGTGCTTGATCAATGGATCACAGAAGCACTTGAACATGCCATGCGCGCGCCTGACTTCAAACAACGTTATGAGTCTTTGCCTGCCTTGGATTTCTTTATCGCCAATCCTGCTGAGCCAATGTTTCTGGCCGCTAACCTGATTGCCAGTCAGGACAGCTCAGGGCGAGCATTTCCGATGGTATTAAGCCAGCTACTGGAAGTCGAACAACCGTATCAGAATCTCTTGCTGGCGCCGTATTATTACAAGTCGGTATTGGTTGATCTGTTTCAGCGTAATCGGGTATTACGCAGTATCCGTGATACCAACATCATGTTGGAAAAGCTGAATAATCTGCCTAATACAGTTCAGTTATTTACGCCGACCGAATGTAATGGTTTCTATGAAAACCACACCATGCACTCATTTGCGCAATTGATGAAGATCAATGTCTATGAACTTGCGCAAAGCATGATTGGGCTGGGGCTTTTACTGCAACCAATTTTAAAGAATGGCACCAGTCGCTTAAACAAGGTGTTAATCCTGCCGATCAATAATCATATGTATTGCTATGAAATTGCTGCCTTTTGGGTGGGCATGATTGGACGATTCTTAGGAATTAACAATACTGAAATCCTGATTGGTATCTTGCATCGTGAAGAACCAATTCTATTTATTGGTTTTCAGGGCGCAGATATCATGGCATTGAGTGATATCTTTACCCAGAATATGCAGAGTGAACACTGGGTTTCATTGATTCAGGCGCAATGGATCGATGCTTATCTGGAGCAAAATGCTGGCCTAGCTACACTCGAACAATCACTTTGTCAGCGTCAGATGAGCCTTAACCAAGGCTTAAAGCTATTTCGACAAACTTTTTTAGATGAATAAATATGAGAAATAATTCGAAATCTTTATGGGCTGGTTTGGTCTTTGGTTTAACCGTCTTCGGCCAAAGTGCAGTGCTCAATGCGGCTCCAATCGTCGTGGAAGGTGTGGTGCCGAATGATGCCAGCAAACAGGCAATACTGGTCAAGATGCAGTCTGTTTATGGTGCAGATCAAGTGGTCGATAAAATACAGGTTCGTCCAGTTTCAGCGCCAAATGGATGGAGTGATTCCGTAACGCGTGTGATTACACCTGACTTGAAAAAGGTCAAGCAGGGGCAATTGCGTGTGAGAGGAACACAAGTTGAATTAACGGGAAAAATGACCGATCCTAATGATATTCAGCCGACCACCAATAATTTTCAGGCTTTAGTGCAGCAGCCTTATCGTTTTAATGCACAGCTTTCTGTGAATCAGGCAGAGCAAAAAATTATCGATGATGCACTTAAGAATCGAATCATTGAATTTGAATCAGGCAGTGCAATCCTGACCGCGGCAGGGCAACAGATTCTGGATGAAATGGCGGTGGCTTTAAACAAGGTTGGCGGCAAGAAAGTCAAAATTATTGGACATACCGATAGCTCTGGTGATGCCAATAAAAATACGGTACTAAGTCAGCAACGTGCTGCTGCGGTACAAAGTTATCTGGTCAGTAAAAGTATCGCTGCCGACCGTTTGAGTACGGAAGGTAAGGGTTCTAGCCAACCCGTTGCTGATAATGCAACAGCAGATGGACGTCGTAAAAACCGTCGAATTGAATTTGAAGTGCTTTAACAGTTTAAATACCTACATGCGAGGGATGTGATTATGGCAACACCCTATATTGTTGTTGGTTGTCCAACCACGGGCGGTGGACAAGTCATTAGTGGGAACAGTAGTTTTTTGATTGAGGGTATTCCGATTGCCTGTGTTGGTGACAAGGCGACCTGTCCAAAGCATAAAACGGTTGCTACGATTGTGGCGGGTGATCCAAATATGCAGGTGATGGGCAAGGCCGCAGCACGTGTGAATGATCCTTTATCATGTGGTTGCAAGTTGTTGCCGAAGCAGAGTTTGGCGGTTAGAGCTTAGCTCAGATTGAGCATGGCTGTTGCTTCAATGGTTTCATAATTCTTATGCATCTTTTTCGGCATCATTCCTAAGATAACAACTCCTGTTATCCACTCAAGATAGACGACGTCTATTCAGCATCATTAACTTGATGTTTGAATAGACGTTTTTTTGTTTTTGCATCTAAAAATACTGATCACAACACATACCGTTCGATGCTTGATGACGTTACAAACAGATGAATGAATAAGAAGAACAAGACTGGCGAATTGTTATTTTTAGTGTATCTTTATTAAGCGATATATTTTTGAAAACATATCGAAATTTGAGGACAGAATAATGTCAATAACGATGAAAAAGACCTATCAATACTGTGCAGTTTTAGCCACCAGTTTATTCATCCAAACGCATGCGTTTGCGGGGAATACCCTCACTGTTTACGCAGCGGCCAGTTTGACCAATGCAGTGAATGAACTTGAGACCCTGTATGAGCAGAAGAATAAAACTGAAGTCAAAACCTCATATGCAGGTTCCTCAACCTTAGCCAAACAGATTGAAGCAGGCGCGCCAGCAGATGTATTTATCTCGGCTGATGTACAATGGATGGATTATTTACAGAATAAACAGTTGGTTGTGCCAACAGATCGCATCAATTTATTAGGCAATCGTTTAGTGGTGATTACGCCCAAGGATCGCCCGATTAAATTAAAAATGGATAAAAGTGTTGATCCTACCAAAGCCATTCAAGGCAAGCTTTGTACAGGTGATACCAAAAGTGTGCCTGTAGGGAAATATACAAAACAGGCTTTAACCTCTCTCGGTTGGTGGGGGAAACTTGAACCACGACTGGTTGAAACCGAAGATGTGCGTGCTGCGTTGAACTTTGTCGCACGTGGTGAATGTCAGGTTGGGATCGTTTACGCGACAGATGCTGCGATCAGCAAAGATGTCGTAGTTGCAGGAATTTTTCCTGAGAATACCCATCCACCGATTATCTATCCTGTGGGTCTGATCAAGAAAAATGCGGATTCAGTCAAATTCTATAAGTTTTTGCAAAGTGGGCAGGCAAAGGCAGTATTTAAAAAATATGGTTTTAGTGTGTTGCAGTAACTGAATGATGATCTTGAGTCCTGAAGAAATCGAAGTGTTAAAGCTGTCATGCAAAGTGGCGGCAGCGTGTTTGCTGTTTAGCCTTATTCCAGCAACGCTGGTTGCTTGGGTTTTGGCGCGTAAAGAATTTTGGGGTAAATCACTGTTCGAGACGCTGGTGTATTTACCTTTGGTTTTACCGCCTGTAGTTCCAGGTTATTTATTACTGCAATTGTTTGGTAATCGAGGATTATTTGGACAATATCTTGCGCCACTTGGTTTGGAGTTTGCCTTTAACTGGAAGGGCGCTGTATTAGCCTCTGCGGTGATGGGTTTTCCATTGTTGGTACAATCGATCCGACTGGCAATTGAACTGGTCGACCAGCGCTTGGAAATGGCTGCGAAGACTTTGGGTGCTTCTTCCTTTGGCGCATTTATGCAGGTGACATTACCGCTGGCCAGTAGTGGAATTTTGGTGGGGGGGATTTTATGTTTTTGCCGAAGTTTAGGTGAGTTTGGAGCAACGATTACTTTTGTGGGGAATATTGCGGGTGAAACCCGTACTTTACCTTTGGCAATGTATAGTCTGATGCAACAACCTGATACAGAAGCAGCATTGTGGCGATTGATTATTTTGTCATTGTCGGTAGCATTCTTCGCCTTGTGGTTTGCCCAGTGGTTTAACCGTTACCAAAAAAATAAGCGGGGTCACTCAGCATGATTGATTGTCATATCCAACTGCAACAAGGGCAATTTTGTCTGGATCAACGCTTTCAATCTGATCAGCCTGTGATTGGCTTATTTGGAGCTTCTGGCTCAGGAAAAACCACGATTTTACATAGCATTGCGGGTTTAATTCGGCCGCATTCTGGCTGGATTCGAGTTCAGGATCAGACGTGGTTTGATCATACTCAGAAAGTTAATCTCAGCACACAACAGCGTCGGGTCGGGCTCGTCTTTCAGGATGCACAGTTATTTCCGCATAAAAATGTTAAACAAAACCTGTTATTTGGTTTCAAACACATTGCACCACAGCAACGTCAGTTTGAACTGGACTATATGATTGAGCTGCTCAAATTGGGACATTTGACTGAACGTATGCCAATTAAGCTGTCAGGGGGAGAAAAACAACGGGTGGCTTTGGGACGTGCCTTGTTGTACTCACCACAATTACTGCTTTTAGATGAACCACTTTCTGCGCTGGACACGGCACATAAAGCAGAGATCATTCCTTTTTTTCAATGTGTGAAAGAGGAAGTGAAAATACCGATGCTCTATGTCAGTCATGATCGGTCTGAAATCGAACAACTTACCGATGAAATCTGGCACTTATAAATAGCGTTGTAACAATGCAAGAAACTGCTGAACTTCCTCATCATTAACGTGATCAGCATCTTTAAGTACATGCTCTTTTAAATGCTGTTCAATCAGTTGATTCATTAGGCCATTCACGGCACCTTTAACTGCAGCGACTTGTTGCAAAACTTCGATACAGGAACTTTCAGGACTTGAAAGTGACTTTTCAACGGCATTGAGCTGTCCTTGAATCCGTTTAACCCGATTTAAAATTTTTTTATCATGATGCAGATGAGCCATACTTTTTTTCCTAAAAAATATATACTGGGGTGGAGTATATTGGAAGCCTAGAATAAATGCAGCATACTAACCTAGAACGACGTCATTCTCATCAGTTTGATCAAGGAAATCCATTAGCACAAAAAAGAATTTTAATCGCAACGATTTTGACCGCCATAATGATGGTACTGGAAATTCTAGGCGGCTGGTTTTTTAATTCCATGGCTTTACTTGCCGATGGCTGGCATATGAGTTCACACATGCTGGCGCTGGGACTGGCCTATTTTGCTTATCGTATGGCGCGACATTATGCACAGGATCAGCGCTTTAGTTTTGGCACATGGAAAATTGAAATTCTGGCAGGTTATAGCAGTGCCATTTTATTGATGGTCGTGGCCTTTTTGATGGGCATACAGTCTCTAGAACGTTTATTTAACCCAGTGACTATTCATTTTAATGAAGCGATTCCAATTGCAATAGTGGGTCTCGTTGTCAACTTAATTTGTGCATGGTTATTACATGATGGCGGTCACGATGATCACCATCACCATTCGCATAACCATGATCATGAAGTGCATCATCATGGACATGACCATCATGATTTAAACCAAAAAGCAGCATTCCTGCATGTGGTCGCTGATGCGGTGACTTCAGTTCTGGCGATTATTGCTTTATTTGCGGCCAAGTATTTTGGCTGGAATTTTCTGGATGCTTTGCTCGGAATCGTTGGGGCATTGCTGGTTGCAAAATGGTCTTGGGGATTGATGCAGGAAACTGGAAAAACTTTACTGGATGCAGAAATGGGGCATCCCGTTGTCGAAGAAATTAAAGAAGTTATTGCACAGTTTCCACAGGTCGAAATCACGGATTTACATGTATGGAAGGTTGGGAAAGGGAAATTCTCTTGTATTCTAGGATTGGAAACCGCACTGGCTGATCTGACTCCTGATCAGGTTAAAGCTGGATTAGCGATTCATGAGGAAATCGTGCATGCCTCTATCGAAATCCATCATATTTAATACTGCAAGCATCGAGTAGATAACTCTACTCGATGCTTTGAATTAAGCTCCGATATATAAAATGAGGCCGCAAAAGGCTGAGGCAAAAATCACATACAGGACATTGAGCTGAAATTTAAATAAGGCAATCAGTGCACCTACTGTAATCAAGGCTGCTTCGTAATTAAAAGCATGGTCAAAACCCTTTGACCATAACACATGATAGCTAAAGAACAAGGCCAGATTTAAAATAACGCCAACTACGGCCGCCGTAATCGCAGTGAGCGGAGCAGTAAATTTCAGTTCATTATGGGTCGATTCAATAATGGGCGCGCCAGCTAGAATAAAGACAAAGGAAAATAAAAAGGTAAACCAGGTGACAATCACAGCACCTATTGCACCTGCTAAAAACAGTTGATGATTGCCCAATAAGGCATGATTATAAGCCCCCAAAAAGCCTACGAAAGCCACCACCATAATTAATGGGCCCGGGGTGCTTTCGCCGAGTGCCAAACCATCAATCATTTGGGTCGGGCTGAGCCATCCATAATGATTGACGGCACCTTGATAGACATAGGGCAGAACCGCATAAGCACCGCCAAAAGTGAGTAAAGCCGCTTTGGTAAAGAACCATGCCATTTGCGTATAGCCATGTTGCCAACCGAGACTTAGGGTTAAAAGCGTGATTGGAATCAGCCAGAGCAAAGCTGCGATGACTACGATTTTTATCAGGTTTGACCAGCGAAAAATGGCATGTGCTGGTGTCGGCGTATCATCATCAATCAGTGCTGTGCCATAGTTTTTTTGGCTATTTTGATGAGAGGTTTGATGGGTAAATAAATCTGGTTTTTTCTTACTCAGCATATAGCCTGCAAGCGCGGCAGCAAACACGATCAGAGGAAAAGGAATATTAAAAACAAAAATGGCAACAAAGGCCGCGGCTGCAATTAACCAAAGAAATGAATTTTTGAGCGTTCGGCTGCCTATGCGGTAAGTTGCATGAAATACAATGGCAGTAACCGCAGGTTTGATCCCATAAAACAGTCCTGCAATGATGGGTACATCTCCAAATTGTACATAAATCCATGACAGTGCAATCAGGATGAATAAAGAGGGCAGCACAAATAGAATTCCTGCAATCAAACCGCCTGTGGTTCGATGCATGAGCCAGCCGATATAAGTCGCGAGTTGTTGTGCTTCGGGGCCAGGGAGTAGCATGCAGTAATTCAGCGCATGTAAAAATCTTTTTTCAGAAATCCAGCGTTTTTGTTCCACCAGTTCCTGATGCATCACTGCAATTTGCCCAGCAGGGCCACCAAAGCTAATAAATCCTAATTTCAACCAGAATAAGAAAGCTTGCCAGAAAGGGACTGATTGAGTTGGGGGTACAGCATCCGGTGGTGGCATGGGAATTTCCAAAGTGTTTTATTTTTATCCTTGTATGATAAAGGATTATTACAATTGAGCTTAGCTATTTTAGTGGCTTAATAATTCAAAATAATGAAAACACGCGATCTATAGATCGATTTCTTTACTTTCAATAGTTATCTCAGCTATTCAATTCCTTTAAAAAAGCCCAAGGGAAAATCCCTTTATCGTGTCCATCATCAAAGCAAATTTGAATCCCATACCCTTGGGAATAGATGGCAGAGATGGCAACACGATCTGGATATTCAATCTCTCGTTGCTGTAGGCGCTTAGCTCGGCAAAAACCACAAGGGCAGCTGGCTCTGAGATGAGCATGGCTAAAATCCTTTGCTGTACCATCTTCCCAAGAGAGAAAAAGACGTTGTTGTTCGATATCTACTTTAAGTTGACTCGGTTCAAGCAGCATTGAATTTCTCCTGAATGAGTGCCAATCCAATACGAATCGATTTACGGACTTCTGGATCAGGATCTTCGGCATGCTGTAATAAAATATGCTGAGCTGATTCTCCGCCTATTTCCCCTAAGGCAATCGCGACTTCTTTACGTAAGTTACTGATGTCATGTTGGAAATTTTCTTGTAATTTGGCAATCGCTGCTTTGGATTTGAGTAAACCCAAACTACGGCTCACAGCAATTCGGACTTGCCAATAAGCATCATCCAGTTGCTGTAAAAGAGGTTGTTCTAATTCAATCGCTTTTAATTTACCGATAGTCAAGGCGGCTTCAACTCGGAGTTGCCATGCCTCAGCGATCAGAGAACTGTGTAAGGCAGATAAAATTTCGGGCGTTAACATTTGGCTAGCCGCTAAAGCACCTGTCGCAATACGACGAATTTCGATATCCAAATCATGCTGTGCGATCTGTGCCAGTGTTGCCAAGCCGTCCTGTTTCTGCAACCAGCTCAAGGTGCTAACCGCTTCTTTACGGACTAAAGGGTTGGCATGCTGAGCATGTTTGAGAATGGCATCAAATAACGATTCAGCGCGCAACTCTTTAAGCGCTCTCAAGATGGAAGCAACCACAAAGTCATCGGAATGCTGCAAATAGGTAGCCAGATGATGCGCAGATTCAGCATGCTTGATTTCACTGAGACTTTGCGCTGCTGCGATACGTACATTTTCATATTGATCATTCAATGCCTGTGCCAACGTATGTAAAGAGGTTGCATCTTGCCAACCTTCTAAGTGGGTGGCTGCCAGCTCACGTACTTTACTGGCGGGATCATGTAAAACGGCATGTTGTAACCAAGGTAATAATGCCGTTTGTTCTTCATCGGCAATATTCATCAGTGCGACAAAGCGGATATTTTCATCATCCTGATTCAGTTGAAAGAGATAATCCGCATAATCTTCATCAAGATCTGCAAGGCTTGGATAATTTAGGCTCATCTTTATTCTCCCCAAATCAGACTATTTGCCAAGTTATTAAATCTCATGCTGTTCCCCCTTATTTAAGTAAATATGGAATGTTGACCTGAATGGCATCGGTCGGGCAGTCCTTCTCGCATGGCATGCAATACCAGCATTCGTCAAATTGCATATAGGCTTTGTTACTGTCTGGATGAATCGCCAATAAGTCCATCGGGCAAACATCCACACAGACGGTGCAGCCTTTATCTGCAATACATTTGTCTTCATCTACTAATACGGGTGCGGCCGTACGATGGGAAATTTCTTTAAAAATAAACGCCATGTGATATTCCTTATTCGGCTGTTTCAGCCACTAATTTTTTATTAATCCGCAACAGGTTGTATGAATTGGCTTCATCTTCATCAATTGGAATCAGATAAGGCTCAACTGCTTTTTTAAAGCTGACCATATCGCCGTGCTGATCTTTTTTGAGATGGGCATGACAGAACCATTCCCGATCATTCTTTTCTGGGCAATCTGCACGATAGTGGTACAGTCCCCAACGGCTTTCTTCGCGGAATAGCGAGGCACGTGCCGCCATTTCGGCACAGTCGCGAATCACGGCAACTTCGGCAGCACGCATCAATTCATGTGGATGGCTGGCATTGATTTGCTCAATATCAGTTTTAATTTCTTCGAAGCGCTTTAGTGCAATTTCAATTTTTTGTCGGGTTTTCGGTGGCTGTAAATAGTCATTCACCATACGGCGTAACTTGTATTCCACTTGTTCCGATGACAATCCTTCTGGACGGTGTAATGGAGCAAAAATACGTGCTTTTTCGGCTTCAATTTCATCTGCATTCAGTTCTGAATCTGTCTGTTCTGCGACATATTCAGCGGCATTCACCCCAGCAAACCAACCATAGGTAAAGGCACCGAGCATGTAGTTATGTGGAACGGCTGCCATATCGCCTGCGCTATACAGACCTTTGACCGAAGTTTCTGCTTTTTCATTGACCCACACCCCGGATGCGCTGTGACCACTACAGAAGCCAATTTCTGAAATCTGCATTTCCACCATATCCTGACGGTAATCTGTGCCACGCCCTTCATGGAAACGACCACGGCTTGGACGTTCATTGGTATGTAAAATATCTTCAATGGTTTGAATAGTTTCTTCCGCCAGATGATCCATTTTCAGGAACACGGGGCCATTGCCACTTTGCAGTTCCTGATAGAACTCCCACATCATTTGGCCTGACCAGTAGTCACACTCAATAAAGCGCTCACCTTTGCTGTTGGCAGTATAACCACCCAAAGGCCCCGTCACATAAGCGCAGGCAGGGCCGTTATAATCTTTGATCAGTGGATTGATCTGGAAACATTCCAGATTGGAAAGTTCAGCCCCCGCATGGTAAGCCATGGCATAACCATCACCCGCATTGGTTGGGTTTTCATAAGTTCCCATGAGATAGCCAGATGCAGGCAAGCCCAAACGTCCAGCGGCTCCACAACATAAAATCGCAGCCTTGGTTTTGATTACATAGAAATCACCATTACGACAGTCAAAACCCAGTACCCCGTTGATGGCGCCTTCTGCATTTTTCAGCAGGCGAGTGGTGACGATACGGTTATTAATTTTGACCTGAGCGCGTTTCAGTTGGCGATACAGAACTTTTTTAATGTCATGACCTTCAGGCATGGGCAGCACATAAGCACCCATGTGATGGACTTTTTTGACCGCATATTCACCCGTTTCATCTTTTTCAAATTTCACGCCCCATTGATCCAGCTGCTGAATGGTGGTGAAACTATGCTTGGCGTAGGCGTAAACCGTGGCCTGATTAACAATGCCATCATTGGCAATGGTAATTTCCTTGGTGTATTGCTCAGGCGTGGCATAGCCTGGAATCACGGCATTATTCAAGCCATCCATGCCCATTGAGATTGCGCCGCTGCGTTTCACATTGGCTTTTTCAATTAATAAAACTCTCAGGTTGGGGTTGGCTGTTTTGGCTTTGATGGCTGCCATTGGGCCAGCCGTCCCCCCACCGATGACGACAATGTCATAGTCCAGTGTAATCGTATTCATGTTGTACCTTTTTTTGAGTGCGTTTTAATTCACAAAGTAATGCTGCTTAGGTATTTCGCTTTCGATCTACTCTTAAACGGTATTGGAAGCGCTCTCCTGAAAAATAGAGATATTCGAAATCAATAGGATGTCCTGCATGATCGTGAGTCAGTCGCTCCACTCTTAATAGCGGTGCATGGACATCGACTTGCAAAAGTTCACTGAGTTCTTCGTCAGCAAGCGTGGCATCAATATTTAAATCGGCATGTCCCAAAGCAATCGATAAATCTTCTTCAATGGCTAAAAACACATCGTGAGTGGAGAGATTGATCTGTTGCAAAGCTGTTCCAATTGCTTCGGGTAAATAAGTCAGTTCAAATGAAACGGGTTTACGATTGAGCAAGCGAATCCGTTTAATCTCCACCACAGTGCTGTTAACTGAAACTTTTAATTTCGATGCAATGTGCGGTGTAGCTGGAATAAAGCGGAATTCTTTGACTACGTTCAAAACTTCGTGTCCCAGATCGGTCATAGCTTCGGCAAAGCCTTGTAACTCAGAAATATTCTGAAAGCTTTTCGGTGCGCTAACGAAAGTACCTTTGCCTTGAATTTTGTAAATCAAGTGTTCGAGTTGAAGTTGATTGAGTGCCTGACGAATGGTGATACGACTGACATTAAATAATTCGCTCAGTTCTTTTTCCGACGGCAACTGCTGATGAATCTGGTAAGTTCCATCGACAATCTGCAGCAGCAGAGCCTGATAGACTTGATCATACAACGGGCGTTCGCCATTCACTTTATTTATAATCGCTTGGTTCATTGAACTTAAACTTGTTATAACAACTTGGTTGTTAGATTAGCGATTATGCAAAATGAAGAAAAATAACTTATGCAGCAAAAAATATCTGTTTTTGTGCATTACCTGATTGGTCGAATGAGAAATAAAGATGCTTTTTATTGTTTTATTTCTCTCTGGAGTTTATGGTTAAGTAATTAAAAAATAAAATTATTGTTGTTTTATGGGCTGCTGGTTTATTTGCTATTTTGCTTAATTTATAAATGAAAGTGATCGTTTTAATTTGGATGATTTTGCTGAAACAGGACGGGTTCAGCGGCTAATTTTTCAGCTAGATATTGAATGAAAACACTCAGTTTAGGCGGAACATGGCGGGTAGGTGGATAGAGTAACCATGCGCCACCGCTGTAGTGGGTTTTAAAATGCCAATCAGGTAAGACCTGAACTAGTGTGCCTTGTTCCAAAGCATGGCGTGCCACGAAGTACGGCAAACTGGCAATGCCTAAGTGTTGTAAAGCGGCACTGAGGCGCACCCCAGTATGATTGGCAGCATAACGACCACGCACCGCAACGGTAATGGGTTTCTGTTCCTGCTGGAATTTCCATTTCGAATCATTAGGTTGTTCACCCAAATAGATACATTGATGCTGTTTTAAGTCGTGGGGATGCTGTGGGATGCCATTTTTCTGCAAATATTCAGGTGTGGCACAAATCAAATGATCAATATCAATCAGTTTACGTCCCATCAATCCACCGGGCGGTTGTTCGGTAATGCGAATTGCCAGATCTACACCGTCATCAATCAAGTCAATATAACGGTCTTCCAATAGCAACTGAATATCAATTTTTGGATATAAGGCCAAGAACTCAGGCAAGTGAGGATGCAGCATAAAATGTCCAACCGCCTTGGGCACGCTGATCCGAATCACGCCTTGTGGTTCGATATGAAATTGTCCTGAACTTTCCATGACCGCTTGTGCTGCATTGACCAGATCCACGCAGCGCTCATAGACCTGCTGACCACTTTCACTCAAGCGCAGTTTTCGTGTGGTGCGATGCAATAAGCGCGTGCCTAGTGCACGCTCTAAACGGGCAATGGCACGACTAACCGCTGAAGGGGTTGAACCAAGCTGACGCGCCGTTTCAGAAAAGCTTTCCGTTTCGACAACTTTGACAAAGGTTGCCATTTCATTTAACAGAACCAGACTTTGATTTGTGCTCATGACGCAAAAGTTATTTGGATTTTGATTGGATTATCGCGCTTTAAAAATCGCAATACAATCTTTTCCTGTAGTCATGATGGAGATAAATCAAATGTGGCAGTTGTATGGACATGAGTTTCTGGCCTTGGCATTGATCCATTTTATGGCAGTTGTTTTACCGGGACCTGATTTTATTATTACGGTACGACAGAGTGTTCGATATGGCTATTTAATTGGTTGTATCACCGCGATTGGTATTGGTGTAGGCATCTCGGTACATGTGTTTTATACCTTGGTCGGTGTTGGGGTATTGATTCAGCAAAGTGTCTGGTTAATGTCGTTACTACGCGTGGCGGGTGCTGCTTATTTGATTTACTTGGGCTGGCAATGTTTACGTAGTCAACCAAATACCAATCTGGATATTCTGGCAGGTGAGGTAATGGGTAAACCGAGCCTAATCCAAGCCTTTAACATGGGTTTCTTAACCAATGCGTTAAACCCGAAAGCGACCGTTTTCTTTCTGGCGATTTTTACCACCATTGTGAATCCCGCGACGCCGTTGAAGATTCAAATTGGTTATGGCATCTGGATGTGTTTAGTCAATGCGCTATGGTTTATCTTGGTGAGTATCATGTTTTCACAACCGATTGTACGGAAACGCTTTTTAGAGTTTGGGGTGTATTTTGAACGCGTGATGGGGGTTATCCTGAGTGTGGTTGCAATACGATTAATCTGGAGTGTTGCATTTTCCTGAACATAAAAAAGACTGCGCTGAGGCAGTCTTTTTTATTGGAGAGGGGTTAAGCACTGCGTTTGTTTCTGGTCAATTGATGTAAAACAGATACCAATAAATCAACTTCTTCTGTGGTGTTATAAAAGGCTAAAGAGGGACGTACAGTCTGTTCTACACCAAAACGACGCAAGATTGGCTGAGCGCAATGATGCCCTGAACGCACTGCAATGCCATGTTGATTGAGTGCTTTACCCACTTGTTCAGTGGAATAACCTGCAAGGGTAAAGGACATGACACTGGCTTTGTTTTTGGCTGTGCCAATCGGTCTTAAGCCTGAAACCGTACTCAATGCATGCTGGCCATATTCGAGCAAGTCATGTTCATAACGGGCAATATTATGAATGCCTAGGCGTTCCACATATTCCAGTGCTGCACCTAAACCTACGGCATCGGCAATATTACCTGTCCCTGCTTCAAACTTATTGGGGGCAGGTTGGTAGACAACTTGTTCAAAACTCACGTCCTGAATCATATTACCGCCGCCTTCCCACACAGGCATAGTCTCCAGGATTTCAGGCTTGGCATACACCGCTCCAATACCTGTCGGTCCAAAGACTTTATGTCCTGAGAATACAAAGAAATCCGTATCAATCGCTTGGACATCGGTTGGCATATGCGAAACAGATTGGGCACCATCGACCAAGACGCGGACACCTTTGCTATGCGCGATTTTGATCACTTCAGCCACAGGTGTAACCGTACCTAAGGCGTTAGACACTTGGGTAATCGAAATCAATTTGGTCCGTTCATTAATCAGTTTGGGTAGTTCTTCCAAAATGATTTGACCGGTATCATCCACTGGAATGACACGGAGCTTGGCGCCGACTTTTTTAGTCAACTGGAACCACGGGACGATATTGGCGTGATGTTCAAGATGCGACACAATAATCTCATCACCCTCACCAATATTTTGTTCCCCCCATGTCTTGGCAATCAGGTTAATGCCTTCAGTCGTACCCCGGACAAAAATGATTTCTTTTGATGATTTTGCTCCAATAAAACGAGCCACTACATTGCGTGCATGTTCATAGGCATCGGTTGCACGTGCTGCCAGTTCATGCGCAGCGCGATGAATATTGGAATTTTCGTGCTGATAAAAATAGGCAATCCGATCAATCACGCTTTGTGGTTTCTGTGTCGTCGCTGCATTGTCAAACCAGACCAAAGGACGACCATTGACGCGTTCTTGCAGAATGGGGAAGTCACGACGGATCGCTTGAATATCCAAGGGCTGAGCGGCATTGGCAACAAACTGTGGCTGAGAAGGTTGATAATTGCCGTAACCCGCATTGTGTTGTGGCAGATCCAAGAAGTAAAAGCCTGAAGAGGCGTTATTTTTTGCTTGAGCTGAGGTTTGAGCATCTTGCTGCAACAAGCTTTTCAGTGAATTTCCATGAGGCAATTGAAAGGATTGCGCCGCGGCAAAATTGGCAGCATCAAATTCAGAACTTGACGAAGTTGGTGCTGAAGAATCATTTAAAAAATAAAAGGGTGAAGTCTCACTGCTTGAAGGACGAGATGATTCAACCACAGGGACATTCGGTGCACTATGAATGGCCTGTGGAAAATTAGGTTCAATGGGCGGACGAGGTAAATTGGCTCCGCCCACGACTGGCGCAGAGGCGATCGCACGGCGTTCGGGGTAGTCTGGATAGTTCGGAATATGCTCCGGGTATTCAGGGTTTAAACTTTTTTCGTAAGCAATATTGGGTGCACGACCACTCAGCGCCGCTAAAGGTTCAGCGGGCTGGGGTTGATGGGGCGGCGTACCGACATTGGGTAAGTCCAGATTTAGACCAGAAGAATGTCCATTACCAGCACTTGGTCGGGCAGCAAAAAATTCAGAGGCAAGCCGTGAAAGTGTTGCTTCATCTGGGAAGTTGGACGGTGGGTGAACACCATCCACTTCAGACCCTGATGGACGACTGTTTAAATTACTTGTAGTTAACTGGGTAGTCATGATATTTGTCCACCTCCACATCTTCGAGCACAGCCAAGGCATCCTCGGTCAATACTGCCAATGAGCAGTACAGAGAGATCAGATAAGATGCAATCGCATTGCGGTTGATGCCCATGAAGCGTACCGATAGGCCTGGGGATTGTTCACCTGCCAAGCCTGGCTGAAATAAGCCCACTACACCTTGACGTTTTTCACCTACACGCAATAACAAGATTTTGGTTTTACCATCTTCCACAGGAATCTTATTCGATGGAATCAGGGGAACACCGCGCCATGTAATGAATTGCGAACCAAATAAACTGACGGTTGGTGGTGGAACTCCTCGACGGGTACATTCACGACCGAAGGCACCAATTGCATCTGGATGAGCGAGAAAGAAGCCCGGTTCTTTCCAGACTTTACGGAGTAAATCATCAAAGTCATCGGGTGTTGGTGGCCCATTTAATGTGGAGATCCGTTGTTCATCTGCAACACTTGCCAATAGACCGTATTCAGGGTTATTGATCAATTCGCTTTCCTGACGTTCTTTAATGGTTTCAATGGTTAAGCGTAATTGTTCTTTAATCTGGTCATGTGGGCTGCTATACAGATCTGCAACACGGGTATGAATATCTAAAACGGTTGAAACTCCATTCAAGAAATATTCACGGGGTTGCGGATCATAATCCACAAAGGTTTGTGGCAAAGTCGCTTCATCACGTTGTGTACAAGCCACTTGAATGTCATCTGTATTATTGACATGGTTAACGCGATAAATACCTGCTTCGACAGGAATCCATTGCAATAAATGCGTGAGCCAACGCGGTGTAATGGTTGAAAGTTGTGGAACGGTCTTGGTGGCATTTGCAAGCTGTCTGGCAGCATGATCCCCAAGCGCAAGTTGGACTTTGTCTGTGGTTTTTGCCATGAATCATTTTTCCTGTTGTTTTGGCTTTGTTAAAAAATAATTAATTTTTAATGACGCATTTATTGAATGAAACAAAAGGGTTTTTTGAATGCATATTTTAATTGGGAAATAATTGGTTATTTTTATCCAGTTAAAATATCAATATAAAATTTTATCGTGCTTTATATTTTCAAAATCATTTCACTTATTTATTTCATTTAATTAGACATTAATATTCTGTAAAGACTCACTTGGTGACTGTAGAATCTGGCTGCCTGCTGCAACGTTATGGGTAAGCCATACATTCCCGCCAATAATTGAACCTTTGCCGATGGTGATTCGACCCAAAATTGTTGCACCTGCATAAATCACGACATGATCCTCAACAATGGGATGACGGGCATAATCTTTCTTTAAAGCACCATCATCATTCAGTTCAAAGCGTTTTGCTCCGAGTGTGACAGCCTGATAAATACGAACATATTCACCAATCACGGAAGTTTCTCCGATCACCACACCTGTGCCATGATCGATAAAGAAACCTTGACCAATTTGCGCTCCTGGGTGGATATCAATTCCAGTTGCTGAATGTGCCAGTTCAGAAATAATTCGCGAAAGTAACGGTACGCTGTGATAGAGCTGATGGGCTATGCGGTGATGAATAATCGCCAAGATTCCTGGATAACAGAGTAGTACCTCGTCGACGCTATGCGCTGCGGGATCACCTTCATAGGCCGCACAGACATCCGCATCCAGTAAGCGACGAATAGTAGGTAGCGTATTGGCAAAGTCCTGTACGATCGTTTGTGCCAAAACCACTTGTTGTTCATAGAGCAGTCTGTCATTGCTAGAAACGGGAATCTGTTTGACCCGACTTTTAGCTTCATAATTTAAGGCCAGTTTGACTTGTACAAACAGTTCATTCAGGACACGATCAAGGGTATAAGCAATATAGTAATCTTCGGTTTCCTGACGCAGATCGCTTGGCCCCAGTCGCATTGGAAAGAGGATGCCACATAAATCATCCAGAATAGATTTAAGTGCCTCCTTGGAGGGAAGCTCGCGGCCACCGAATTCTTTAATCCTGTGCTGGCGTTCGCGCCATTCATGGCGTGCTTGCTGTAAGCCCTCGATGACGGGCTTTATTTTCCATTGGCTCACGAGAATTCCTTAAAATAAGTCTTACAAATCATCAATACGTGTTTAAACAGCCGTCTTAATCTTGTAGCCAAGGAAGCTGATGGATACGCCAGCCATTACTTTGATTACGTTGCTGCTGATCATTTAAATCGCCTTCAAAGCCTTCCAGCACGTTATAAACCTGAGCAAAACCAGCGCTAAACGCGGCGGTTGCAGCCAAAGCGGAACGTTTCCCACTACGGCAGAGCAATAAGATGGTTTGGTCTTTTCCGACTTTGCTATCGAGTTCTTTGACAAAGCGGGGATTACGATTAAATGATGTGCCTGTTGCCCATGCAACATGAAGACTTTCAGGAACATAACCGACGAACTTACGTTCTTCTGCCGTGCGTACATCGACTAAAACGGCATGGCCGTTTTGAACCAAAAACCACGCTTCAGCAGGGGGAATACTCCCTGTAAAATCGAGTTCATTTTCTTCCGCATATTGTTGCGCACGCTGCAAGATGTCTTGTGGATCTGTCGAAAAACCGTGAGAACTGGCGGAAGATTCTACTGTTTGAGTGGAATCAAATTGAGCATTCATTTTTATAACCTTTATATTCATCAGCGGGATGATGTTTTTATCTTAGGCATGTTTTTATATTCAGGAAAATAATCAAAATTTATTTATATATCTACTTTTGATCAATAAT
>NZ_LZPJ01000054.1:0-5069 GCF_001729365.1 Acinetobacter sp. YK3 | reverse complement strand
GATGCAGCCTGCATCGCATAGCTATGACCAGAACCCGATAAACGTGACTGCCAACGCGTTTTACGTTGCTGTAACAGTTCAATAATGCGATCTTTCTCATCAAAACGTAGTTGCTCAAAAGCCAATTTCAATAATTGAATTGCATCCAGTTTTTGTGTCAACGATTTGGTGGTTAAAGTCAGCCATGCGCTGATACGGTCTTTATCATCCACCTTACTACGCAAAGATGCGCCCATCCCCAGACCACCACTCACGGCTGTCTGAATCTGCTGGAATTCAAGATAATCATATTCTCCAGCGCCGACTTCACCCATCAGAATCGAAAGTAAATTGAAGTAAGGTGATTGAACAATCTCGTCAGGAATCTGAATTAACACTTGTTGATAGTAAATACCATTGGTACCAGCATGGTATAAATTTAACGGCGTATCTAAACGATTACAGATAATTTCGCGCAACTGGCCTTGAACAATCTGCAACTCGGCAGGTACATCTTCCAAACCAACTTTTGGTAATAACTCAAGATTATCAGGCGTATCCTGACGCTGCTTTAAGGCTGCAGTTTTTTCTTCAATCTCGATCTTCTGCGCATCGGTTAAATTGGCCGTAATCTCAGCCAGACGCGCCTGTTCTGCTTGCTGCTCTTTCACCGATTTGGTTGCATCAGGGACCAAAGTCATTTGTACACGATGCGGATTATCTAACAAGTGAGTTTGAATAAGGTTTGACAACCACATCGGGTCTTTCAACTCTTCTTTCACTTGCTCAATCGCAGAGTCCACGTCCCAGACATGAATCGGATCACTATGATGAATGGCACTGCCCAAACCATTTAAAATCAGGCTTAAACCGTACGGTGTACCATCGCCATTGATTTCACGTTGATGTAATTCAATTTGATGAAGAATGGCATCGACAAAATCGGTATCTACTGGCTTAGAAGCCACATCTTTCAGAATATCCAGAATGCCATTTTTAAATGTTTCTGCATGTTCAGCATTTGAACCTTGAACACCACAATAGAAAGTCATTTCAAAGTTGCTGTCATCAACCCCCATGAGTGGGCCTGTTGACTGTGCATAACCACAGGTTTCCAGATAGTGACGTAAAGGTGAAGCCGAATTCTCTAATAGAATCCCCTCAACCAAACGCATACCTAGACGGAGTTTGGTATCGCTGGTTTGTGGCAATAACCATGACATTACATGATAAGTTTTATCTTTCAAATCTTCACTATCAACCGCATAGCTTTCAGTCACTTCGACTGGTGCAGTCAAGCGTTTCTCAGGTTTTGAGTATAAAGTCGTGCCTTGAGAGAACTTGTGTAATGCCAGACTTTCAAACTGTTCTTGCAGATCGTACGCGCTTTGATTGCCAAAAGTCATGAATACCGCATTGCTTGGGTGATAATGCGTTTTATAGAAATCAACTAGTTGCTCATAGCTTAAATCTGGAATGTCTTTTGGATCGCCACCAGAGTTGTAGTGATAAGTTGTTTCTGGGAACAAATGATGTGCAAGTTGATGATAAAGCTGATCTGTCGGAGAGCTCATCGCACCTTTCATTTCATTAAAGACAACGCCTTTATACACCGCCTGATCATTTTCAAGCTCAATACGGATCCCTTCCTGAGCAAAGTCTAACGGATTCAGATTGGCAGCAAATGCAGCGTCCAAATAAACAGACAGTAAGTTTTGAAAATCTTTTTTGTTTTGTGTCGCAAATGGATAGGCTGTCCAGTCGGCGGCAGTAAAAGCATTCATAAACGTATTGAGGGAACGACGGATCATCAGGAAAAACGGATCACGTACAGGAAACTTCTCAGAACCACACAACGCGGTGTGTTCTAAAATATGTGCTGCTCCTTTCGAATCCATTGGCTGGGTTCTAAATGCAACCAAAAACACATTTTCATCATGACTAGTCGCCAAGTGATAGTGAACAGCGCCAGTCACTTTATGCTTATATTCTGAAACTTGAATATCGAGTGCTTCTACATGGTGTTGACGTAATAGCTGAAACGCGGGATGAATAGTTTGAGTAATGCTTTCAGTAACATCTACAGTCATGTGATCTCCAATTTATCTCTATTAAATCATTACGATTGATTATAGAGAGTCTACCGAAGAATACGTATCGATATCCATGTAAATTACTCTATTTTTGTAGAAAAATGCAGCGGCTAAACACAACACAGTTGATTAAAAAACTTTCCGAAAATTACTGTACCCCCAATCTACACCTTCATATCCCATACGTTGGTAGAAATTAGCCGCATTTTTAGTATCGGTAAATAAACACAACTGCTCAAAATAAGTTTGGGCGTACTGCTCGATATGCTTCAACAAATATGCTCCCACTGTTTTTTGACGACAATCAGGATGAATATAAAAACGGCGTAGTCTGCCCATTTTTCCAGTTTTATCGAAAGGGTCCTGACTAACACCACCTACTGCAATCAGCTCCTGATCTTTATATACTGCAAATAAGCCTTCTCCATATTGATCAAAACGATTTTCACCCGTTTCAAAGTCGTGCTTAAGTCTTTTTAAAAACCGGAACCCTTCTCGTTCAGACAATTCAATCAGCATATTCAGATCAGTCGGCAGCGTTAAAATTCGTTCTATTCTTAATCATTGTAATAAATGCATGTCTTTGTCCTGAATTTCCCGCGTATAAACAGCTGAATTTTTTTCAACAAACTATTGTAATCCTGAGCATTGGTGTAAACTTTGCTTTTTGATTTTTACTGTGATGACAAACATGGCAACTGTTGATCTTTTTGCAATTGGTAATGCACTCATTGACCAGGAATTTAAAGTTTCTAATGAGTTTTTAGTAGAACAAGCTTTGCAAAAAGGTACCATGCAATTAGCAGATGGCGAAACACAGGCAGATTTATATCAAAAATTACAAACTACCCAAAGCTACAAAGGCCAAGCCAGTGGCGGTTCAGCAGCGAATACAAGCGTTGCTTTTAGTGCTTTAGGTGGTACTGCATTTTATGGTTGCCGTGTAGGTAACGATGAACTTGGCTCAATCTATTTAACCGGTTTAAACGAAGCTGGCATTAAAACAGCAACCCAATCAATCAGCGAAGGTGTGACAGGCACCTGCATGGTACTGATTAGTCCAGACTCTGAACGTACCATGCAAACTTATCTCGGTATTACCGCTGAATTGACAGCTGAACAGATCGACTTTGAACCATTAAAAACAGCGAAATGGTTATATATCGAAGGTTATTTATCAACCAGCGATACTGCACGCGTAGCGGTTAAACAGGCACGAGAGCTGGCTAAAGCACACGGTGTTAAAATTGCCCTTTCTCTTTCTGATCCTGCAATGGTGCAATATGCTCGCTCAGGTTTAGAAGAACTGCTCGATGATGGCGTTGACTTGCTTTTCTGTAACGAACAGGAAGCACTCATGTTCAGCAATACAGAAAATCTTGACGCTGCAATTGAAACACTGAAACTAAAAAACCAGCACATTGTAATCACACAAGGTGCCAAAGGCGCCGTCATCGTAAATGAAGCTCACCAGTTTCATGTGAATGGCCGCGTAGTTGAAGCAGTCGATACCAATGGCGCTGGCGATGCATTTGCTGGCGCATTCTTGTATGCAATTAATGCTGGTTTGAGCTTGGAAGCAGCCGCTCAACTTGCTATTTTAATCTCTAGCGAAGTTGTTGCACAATTCGGCCCACGTTTAAGTGTCGAAAACTACGCAGAACTCTTGGAAAAATTTAAAAAAGCTCAACAGGAATGTGCTTAACATGGAAAAGATTTGCATGACTGAAGAAGTCCCTGAGCGTGAGTCTCGTGCATACGATACGATGAAAGGGACAACTATTTTTATTACTCAAAAAGATGGCAGCTTTTATGCCTATCAGAATGTTTGCCCGCATTTGCAGACAGAACTTGAGTTCTTGGAAAATCAGTTTCTTGATCAGGATCGCGAATATATTCAATGTTCTACTCACGGCGCCCTATTCTCTGTTGAAACAGGCGAATGTATTTCAGGCCCATGTCTGGGTGAATTCCTTGAAAAAGTAAATCTGGAAGTCCACTCAGATGGTGGTATTTATATCGATTGATGCTTAAATCATGAATTCTGCAATGACTGAGTTTTTCCTCAACTACTACCTTATGCCATTTCATATGAGCGTAGTCGCTTTGATCGTGCTTAGCATTGCAGAAACCATTGGTATTTTTATCGGCTTACGTCCAAGCCATCTGGTGAAGAAACTTGCCCCAGAATGGTTACTGAACTCGCCTTTAGTAGATGTAAAGTTTTCCAAATATCTGATTTTTGTTTTCTTGCTCATCAACTTTAGTTTTGCGGGCTATTTTCTTGAGCTTTCGTTCTTTGCCTTACAGCATTACTTTATTTCTCCATATTATTTATTTGTTCCTGCTTTGATCATCGACATTTTCTTTACTGTCTTTATGATTCACTGTCTGGATCAGGTAATTAAACCCAAAGTCATTCATACACATACCAATCTGGTTGGTCGTCTAGCAACAATTTCAACGGGAAATGCCCGTCCAGGTTTTTCTGCTCAGGCGCGTGTTCGTGATGAGTTTGGACAACTATACTATGTACAAGTTGAACCAGAATATGGCGAACTGGAATTACAATCACAAGTCCTGCTGATTAGCCAAAAATCCAATTCACACTATCTTGCAAAAAAGATTTCTCTTTCAAATAACCTGTTTACCCCAGATTAAAACCAATCAAAAACTGCTAAACGCGATCTCCAAGTCCAAAATAAACACAATGTTACAAAAGTACACAATAAAAATAGGGGTTTTATATCTTCCCTTCTGAAGTGATTCGTGATCTAGAAATACGGCAAAACACAAAAGTGATGTTCGTCACATTTCTACAAATAAACTCTACCTAAATGCTTGGTTTTATCAGTATTTCAATCTAAGAATAATTTAGATATGTAGTTAAAATGATAAGCCACTGTATATATTATATATTTTATATCCATACCATTTTGGTTGGTTTAATATTTATTTAATTCATTTTAAACCAGAGCTTTTTAATCAGATTTAAAA
>NZ_LZPJ01000053.1:0-2166 GCF_001729365.1 Acinetobacter sp. YK3 | reverse complement strand
GATATAACTTACAGTATTTATAAAAATATTGGTTATTTTGCTTATTCAGTTAAAATCACGTCAGCTAACTGATTGGCGATTTCCTCAATGCTACTCACAGAAGTGTTTAGCGCGACTTTATCTGCAAGATTAGGTCTATACTCTATAACATCATTTTTAGTAATTTTATGCCATATTGGTAAAATCATTTTATGCCCATTCATTTCACGAGCTACCAACGCATCTAGTTCATAATTTGTCTAGTCTTTCTTTATAAAGTCTGTTGAAAAAATAACAAAGATTGACGCCTCTGATAATCGGAGAGTAGGTGCTTTTTTTAGTGCGGAAAGAGTGCTAGATGAAGATGAATTCTTTTTAAAAGTTGATTAATGACTCATTTAAAGAGGTATCTCAAATCAGAGCTATCTCTTGGACTTATACTTATGCGTAAACTTCCCATCCTGAAGACCTTCCATATGATCTGACCACGATTTATTATCGCCTTTTTATGCAGCTTCCTCTGGAGGAACTAAAGGATACTGTAAACTTAGAAATGGCACTTAATCAAGTAAATGCAAATGATATTCATGCTTTACAGGACTATCCAATCCATAATATATCTGCTTACACCGATTGGGCTATTAATTCAGAATCAACTCAAGTTGCAAGTAAACAGCGGCCAATATTAATCGATAAAATGTACTGCTGGGGATCGCAACTTATTCTTTTGATATATCTAATATAAAAATTTGCTTTTTATTAAATAAATTGGGTTCTAAGTAGTTTCATTCAAGAATTTCTAATCAAGTGAAAATATTTGATCATTAAAAAATTTCTATCAGCTCGAATTCTTCTGCTACTAATTCCATTTCTTCAGAAAACCAACCTTCTCTGGTGAAAAAAGCTTTGTGTTCCTTTCGCCAGTAATCGAGTGTTAGATCTCCTTCACCTTCTTTATTTGCAAATTCTTCTGTTACTTCGTTAAATCTTATTAAATACATTGACGTTATTCTAATCACACAAACTGGTTCTTGGGCACCGTTGAGAATAATTCCGTAACTTCCAACAGTAAGAGGTGGGGTCTCAGATTGATAGGACATTAAGGAGCTACATGATGCGGTCTTAAAACCTTTCCTAATCAGGTCTGCTAATTCATCTGCCATAGCTGGATTATCCCCAAGTGACCATGCTAAAGCGCCAGAATATTTTACTTTCAGTTCATTAATAGAAATCATTTTTTTCCTTATATCATGGTGAAATGATCTTAAACCAGATTCAAAATCTTGCATAAGTATATGTACTGGACCCTATACCGATTTGCTATTAATTTCAAGAACACAGCATTTATCTATCAATTGAATTAGGAAAAGTTTCACACAAACTATACTTTGATAGGGAATTTTTATATAAGCGAAAATTTAAGATGAATTAAAAAGTGAGTCTATGTATATAAATCATCTTTTATCCTCAATCAGGGGATTAATTCTGCTTTGCAAGAAATTGATGAGGCTTCTGACTTTCTCGGGTATATGACATTTATTAGAATAAAGTGCATAGATGCCTTACGCTTTTTCGTGTAGTACAGTAAGGGCAGCAAAAGCCCGAATCTTGCTCTCATCGCTGACATTGGTGTAATGCAAGTCAACTCTGGTCAGATTTCGACACGAATTGGCCTTGCTAAAAATCAAATTCAGGTAGGACTTTTAACTTAGGTAATGAGTTTTAAACCGAATATTTTTTTATGAATTGTTAGGAGATAAGCAAGATATGAAAATTTTAGCTATTTCAGGTAGTGCCCGGGAAGCATCCACTAATACTGCTTTATTGCGAGCCATGAGTGAGTTAGCACCACAATCAATAGAGATCTCGGTTTTTCATGAGCTCAATTTATTGCCAGTTTTTTCACCAGATGAAGAGGGAGAAAAAACTCCTGTTGCTGTTCAAAATCTCATTGCGGTTGTAGCTGATGCTGATGGAATTATTATTTCAAGTCCTGAATATATCCGTGCGATCCCTGGTGGTCTGAAGAATGCAATTGATTGGATGGTTTCTCGAATTGAAATTATAGACAAACCAATAGCTCTGGTGCATGCATCAATTCGTGGTGATGATATGCTTAATTCATTGAGAAGAGTGCTTTCTACAGTTAGTGGGAATTTTTTCGAATATATATTTTTACGTTTTTCA
>NZ_LZPJ01000052.1:0-4733 GCF_001729365.1 Acinetobacter sp. YK3 | reverse complement strand
AATTAGTAGCTATAATTATTATGATATTAAAAGTATTACATTCTTAGTTGATGATAAGGCTTTTAGTTATAGACCAACTGGACCAACTCAACAAAAGAGTATTAATCAACTTATACCAAGACACTCTTTAAATAGTTTTATTCTTCCAAGTTCATTTTTAGATGAACTCAACGAAGCAAAAAATATCAACCTTTCTATTGAAACAGATAAAGGTAATATTAAACGTTCAGTTTATTCTGAAGCCCAACAATCAATGCTTTATCTCAATTTTATAAAACTTATTAATTCTGTTTAAGGTAGATATTTATTACTTTATCAAGGAGGCTGGTCTCATTTAGCTTCTGGTTTTAAAATGTCTAGTGTAATTATTAAAAGTGAGCAGACCTCAAGAAAAAATAAGTGGTGCTCTATATAATTTGATAAAATATGTGAATGCATTCTAAATGATTGTGTTTTGTTCAAGAATATAAATGTAGTAGATTGATAGCTGATTTATTAAAGTCAATGTTGTTTTTTTGATGAGAAATAAAGTGCTACTATTCCCAATTTTTTACAAAATTTGTTGATTTTTTAAGAGGTTGATTTTTTGCGTATTGATTGAGTCGATGGTGGTTAATTTTATTCCAATTAACATACTCTTATATCATTTTCTTTGAAATTTTATTTGAGTGATTGTTATGAATAAAAGAATTACGGTTACAGTTTTGATGACATCAATACTTACTGCATGCGGTGGTGACTCATCGAGTGTTAAAAATATATCTAATAATTCTTCTGCACCAAATATTGATGGGTCTGAAAATATTTGTAAAGAAGATGGAAAATATGCTTGTAAGAGTGGCGAAACAGAACCTCTTTATCCTTTTCAATGGGCACTACGTTACAAAGATAGTTATTTTTCCACTTTTAAAGACATTTGGAAGAATGATTCAGATAGTCAAAATTACGATATAAATGTTGAGGGAGTTCATAAAGTAGGTATCAAAGGGCAGGGGATTAGTGTTTTAGTCATAGATGATGGCATTGATATTCAACATGAAGATCTCATACAAAATATCGATAGAAATATGACGTATAATTTTGTGAACCAAAGTAATGATCCAACCCCTGCTTTTACACAAAATAATAATCAGGATGCGCACGGTACAACGGTGGCTGGAATCATTGGAGCCACACAAAATGGTAAAGGAGTTATGGGAATCGCACCTAGAGTTAAATTAGGTGGGGCTCTTTACAATGGAACTTTTGATGAGTTAACAGCTTACGGAGGTGCTGATTTTTCAAAGAATGCAGATATTTTTAATGCTTCATACGGGACGAATCCTGTTTTACCAGAATCTTATAATACTTCAATCAGTATATCTAGCCCATTGCGTGGATTAACTAATCTTAGGAAGGGTAAAGGTGCAATTTTTATTAAAGCCTCTGGCAATGAGTTTAAAGGATATCAATCTGAAAATAATACTATAAGAGATTGCCCTTCACAGTTTGAGGGGATTTTACCATGTGAGAATCCAGCTAATGATCTTGAGACATTAGAATCAAATGCTATTGTGGTAGCAGCTGGTAATGCGAAGGGAATAAAGTCGAGTTATTCAAATGCTGGTGCAATTAATTGGATTACTGGGTTTGGTGGAGAGTATGGTGAGGGTGGAGGATTTGGAGAAGGTGATGGTCCAACAATATTCTCAACTGACCTACAAGGTTGCCAACGTGGCTATAGTCAAAGTAGCGCTACAGGAAATCTTTTTTTAAAAGGTTTATCGATTTACAAAGGAATTAAAAATAATCCTTCTTGTGACTATTCTCATTTGAATGGTACTTCAGCTGCAACACCAACGATTTCTGGTGTGACAGCTCTAATCTTGCAAGCTAATCCAAATTTAACATGGAGAGATGTCCGAGATATATTGCAACAAAGCGCTAGAGTTATTGATTCTAATTATGCAGGCAGAGTAGGGGCGAACCGATTGGTCGATTTACAGACTGGGGCTTTATTGACTGAAACTGGTGTAAAAAATGATATCCGTGATGGAGTGACTCAAGTACCCCTTGAATTTGGATGGCAAAATAATGGTGCTGGTAATATATATTCAAATTGGTATGGCTTTGGTCTGGTTGATGCTGCCGCAGCAGTCGAGTTGGCTAAAAAATATAAAACAGGTACATTAAGTGCAGCTTTGCGAATACCAAAATTTGAATCAGCATTTTCGGATATTAAAAAACTGTCATATGGGCGAGTTACACAATTAGGTACAATAAATAATAAGCAACTCCAAACGGTCGATCAATTTCAATTACGTGTAACGGGTCCTATCTGTGTTGGTAGTGTTGGTTTCTTTGTTAAGTCTCCATCAGGTGTAATTTCCGTACTCTCTCAGCCATACAATATCTATTATAACAGTGGGGTTTCTAAAGCTGATCATTATGGTTTAGGTAGCTATGCATTTTATGGTGAAAAAGCATATGGAGTGTGGGAAGTGTATGCGGTTAGTGGTGACAAAGGTAGTTGTAAAGCGAATGTAACAGAATTAGAGCCTTTAAAAGTGGAATATAGAATTATTCCAAAAGCTTATTCATAAGGAGAAAATTTATGAAAGCTAAAAATTTATTATTAATATCTTCTATACTATTAGTTACAGGCACTTCTGCTGCTGAATCTGAAATTTCTATTGGAACAACTCTCAGCCCAGAAGAAGTTTCAAAGCTTAATGGTCCAGACATACAACTAGGTGAACAATCTCTTAAAATTATTGATCAGAATGATTCAGCGAATAAATTGCTTAGAACATCTGCGGGAGGCCAACGTACATATGTGGTTAATAATCAAGGAGTAGTTGGTGCAAGTGAAAATGTAGTACTTATATCAGGAATTAGTACAGCTAAGGTGCATGCATCTGCAAAAGAAACTCTAAATGCTGCAATCTCTATAAAATATTACGATCATTTAAATGTGAGTTATTTAAGGTTTAAGAGTTTTGACCAAGCTATTTTGGCAAGGGAGAAATTAATAAAATTATTTCCTAATGCAGAAATTACGATTCCAATCAAATTCAGTGAACCAAAAGTTCGTTAGAAAATATTTAGAAGAGAGAGTTTTTCTACCAGATGATGAACATGATTCTAGTCAAAGTAGTGTATTTATTAGAAGCCTAGTAAGTCAATAGAAGTGGGATATTAGCCTTTAAATTACTTTGTGTAAGTTTCCTTTGTTCTCAAAATACTTTAAGAGACTTTCGCCCTTCTGGCGAAAGTCTGGTTTTATTTTGTTTATCAAAATTAATGTCTAGTAATAAAATTACCTATCACAAAACTCAGCCCACTCTGCCATCAATCTTTTACGTTTTTCGAGATAAGCTCCGCGTAAGTATGCTGCTTCTACCTCATCTGGTAATTTATGTGCTAGTACATGTTCGCAGACCTCACGAGGATAATCGGTTTTATCAGCAGACCAATCACGGAACGTAGAGCGAAAGCCATGAGTGGTGATAACACGATTCTGTTTGGGATCAATATAGCCTAAGCCACTTTGTTCAAGCTTCTGTTGATGCATCCTTTTGATAAGAGTCGTTAATGACATGTCAGAAAGCATACCGCCACGAGGTGCAGGGAATATGAAATCTTGGGGCTGGGAAAACTCTCGAATTGATTCAAGTAAATTGATCGCTTCTCGTGATAATGGAACACGATGTTCCTTTTCTGCTTTCATGCGTTCTTTAGGAATAATCCAGACCTTATTCTTAAAATCAACTTCCTGCCATTTGGCCCCAAAAACCTCGCCAGAACGACAGGCAGTCAAAATTGTAAATTCCAAAGCTTTAGGTGAAATTCCTTTTTTCTGTTTCAGGTGCTGAATAAACTCAGCAACCTGTTCATAAGGCAAGGATGGGTGAGGGCGTGATTCCTGCTTTAAGTTCCCTAATATTGGTTCAAGATTACCTTTCCATGCAGCAGGGTTATCACCCTCAAAATATCCCATAGCTTTGGCATAATCAAAAATAGTTTCTATACGCCCGCGAATACGTTTAGCTGTTTCGTTTTTCTCAATCCAGATAGGCTTAAGAACTTCAGCAATATCGACTTTGTTAATCGTGCTAATGCTAATATCACCCAACGTTGGATAGATATAAGTTTCTAGTGTCGATGACCATTGTCCAATATGCTTTTCATTTTTGAGTTCACGAGTTTTATTGGCAATAACGACTTTTGCACACTCCATAAATGTTTTGTTCCGTAGTTGCTGGACAAGAAGCTTTTCAAGTTGTTCCTGCTTATGAGCAATTGGATCTATACCATTACGTATCTGTATTCTTAGTTCTGTGGCTTTAGCACGAGCCTCAGCTAATGAAACTTCAGGGTAGGGACCAATGCCAATATCACGGCGATGAGGTTTTAGCTTTCCATCTTTATCTAGACGTTTACCAACCACCGCACGCAAAATCCAAACACGGGAATTACCTTCGACATTTAAGCAAAGGCCATCAACACCCCCTACAGAATGTCGTCCAGTCGCTTTAATTTTTGCTACACTAAGTGCAGATAGCTCTTTAGATTTTTTTGGCATTTCCTAGTTTACCCCACAACCTACCCCTCATAAAATACTAGAATTGGTAGGATTAGACAAGATGAGTTAGGATAATATAAATATTAACTAATTGAAAAATATATATTTGTAATATTGTTTAGGATTGCTTAGGACTGGTGTTAGACGGACACCGCTTCCGCCAAATATC
>NZ_LZPJ01000051.1:0-2122 GCF_001729365.1 Acinetobacter sp. YK3 | reverse complement strand
ACATATCATTTATCTCTCTAAAAATCTCATTTAGTACAAAATACACTCAACTCTTTTTCTTATAATTCTGTGATAGATTACAACAATAATTATTTTAGGCCAATATATAAATTTTCATATTTTGAGAATACAACCCTATATTTAAAGCAAATAATTACACTTTTATTCACTTAATATTCATTTAATGAAATATCCAGTAATTTTTGATGATTTGAGATATAAAATCCAAATCACCAAAGATGCATATTGATCGCCCTCTCTCTTTCAAAAACAGTTCATCCCTCTCTGTTATCCAGCAAAATAAAAGCAAAAAAAGAGAGATGAACCTCATGTTTACGCTTTTTTCACCTTATTCCTTGCATGTTGAGGCATAATGTCAGCAAATTATTTTTTGTTGACCCCATTTAAGGTCGACCATCAATCTTATTCATCATTAAGTCTCTTCTATTAATAAACATGAACGGAGCAACAATGACACTTTCATCTATACAACAATTCAATGATGCTGCATCCGAACATATGCATTCTATCTTTAGTCAACAGCGTACTGCTTTCGACGCAAATCCTTATCCAGATTTAGAACATCGTCGTACCAAAATATTTCAAATTAAAAAACAAATTATTCGTTATCAAGATGTGATTGCGACGGCAATTAATACAGATTTCAGTTCCAGATCTGTTGATGAATCCAAGCTGCTGGATTTACTTGGCTCAGTTCTAGAGGCAGAACATGCAATTCGTCATTTAAGACGTTGGATGCGCCCGAGCAAACGTAGCACCGAGTTATTATTTTTATCTAATCGTCTTCGTGTGCAATACCAGCCTAAAGGTGTGGTCGGGGTTATTGTGCCTTGGAACTTCCCTGTTTATCTCGCCTTAGGCCCCTTGATTGCAGCCATTGCTGCGGGCAATCGCGTGATGATCAAGTTGCCTGAAGTCACCCCAGCAACCAATGCAGTGGTTAAACGTATGCTGGCTGAGGTTTTCACTGAAGATGAAGTTGCTGTTTTTGGTGAAGAAATTGTCGATCCTGCACAATTTACATCTTTGCCTTTCAATCATATTGTGTTTACTGGGTCACCTTCGATTGGACGAGTGGTGATGCGTGCTGCAGCAGACAACCTGACACCTGTAACACTTGAATTGGGAGGTAAATCACCTGCCCTGATCAGTCGTAACTATCCTTTAGCTGATGCAGCAAAACGAGTTTTACATGGTAAAGCCACCAACTGCGGGCAGATCTGTGTTGCGCCAGACTATGCTTTAGTCCCAAAAGAACAAATTGATGCATTCGTCACGGAATGCCAATCTAGCTTCATCAGCATGTATGGAGCGAACATCAGTAACAATTCAAACTACACATCGATTGTGAATGATCGTCATCTCAAGCGTTTATTAGAAATACTAGATGACGCCAAAGCCAAAGGTGCCCAAATTATTGCTTGCGGCGAATATGATCGTGATAAAGATGCTCGTCGTATGCCTGTTCATCTGGTACTGAATTGCACACCAGATATGCGTATTTTAAAAGAAGAATTATTTGGGCCTGTACTGCCTGTTGTCCCTTACGATAGTTTAGATGAAGCCATTCGATATATTCGAGAAGGTGAACGACCGCTGGCTTTATATTGTTTTAGCCATGATGCGAGCGAGCGAGAGTACATCTTAAAACAAACTCACTCTGGGGGTGTCACCATCAATGACTGGGGCTGGCATGTGGTCAATCATGATGCGCCTTTCGGCGGTATTGGTAACTCAGGCATGGGGACTTATCACGGCGAAGAAGGCTTCCGAGAACTTTCACATGCAAAAACCGTCTTTGCCCGTCACCGCTTCTTCCCGACCCAACTGTTCTATCCACCCTATGGCACTTGGGTACAAAAACTGGCGTTACGTTTCTTCTTGAAGCAAGGCGATCCGAATATCAAATAAGTAAAACGCAATACAAGCACGGTATATTGAAAAGCATCTCGTGATGGGATGCTTTTTATCCCTCCCTTCTTCTTTTACCTTCAAGTAAAATTGATGAGATAGAAGATGTATAGTCGCTCTAGTTCTTAGAATAAAATCATTCAAATGTTGTGAATTGACTTAAAAAACACCTAAAACATAAATTATGAAG